>RKSH01000230.1 GCA_007570945.1 Gammaproteobacteria bacterium
CGCCGCCCCAGGGATAGAGCCGGCCTTCGCCGCCACCATCGCCGGTGCCGGCGGCCATGGCCCGCCACTCGGCGGCGGTGGGCAGGCGGCCGGCGGCGGCGGCGCAGTAGGCGTGGGCGTCGTAGTAGGTGAGGCCGCTGGCCGGGGCGCTGAGGCGGCCGGAGATGCGGTGGCGGCGGGTGCTGCTGTCGTGCTTCCACTGCTGCGGCTGGCCGGGCAGGCGCAGGGCGTTGCGGTAGTGGGCCGGCTGAAAATCCAGCCACTGGGTGAACTTGCGAAAGGCGCCCTGCGTCACCTCGCATGTGTCGGCCCAGAAACCGTGCACCCGCCCGGCGGCCGGTGGCGCGGTGAGGGCGGGCAGCAGCGATTGGTTGCGCTCAAGGTAAAAACGGTGGTCCAGCAGCACCCGGTCCAGGGGATGCACTTGGCGGCCGCCGCCTTCGGCACTGAGGATGACGGGGACGGTGTCCGGCGCCAGCAGCCACGGGCGCAGTTCCAGATAGGCCACCGCCAGCGCCGCCGTCACCGCCACCGCCGGCAGCAGGACATCCAGCAGTTTTTTCATCAGCGCCGAAACCGCCGCGCCAGCATGGCGAGGATGAACACCACCAGCAGCGCATACAGCATCAGCAGCATGCGCTCGTTGCGCAGGAAGTGGGTGAGGAACTCGGTGCGCAGCGGGCGGCCGCCGATGGTGACGCCGTTCTCCTCGCCGGCGATGAGCAGGTGGCCGTCGGCGGTGAGGCGCGAGTAGACGAAGCCGACCATGCCGTCGCTGAGTGCCGGGTCGGTGAGCGCCACCACCCGCCAGCGCCACTCGGCGGGCGACTGCTGGCCGGGGGCCACCAGCGCCAGGCCGCCGTGGTGCAGGGCGAGGCTGAGGCCCTGGTAGATGGCCGGCCAGCGGCCCAGGCGCAACTCCACATCGGCGGTGGCGTCGGTGGCGACCGCGGCGTTGGCGTCGGCGGCGGCAAAGGCGCTGTGGTCAAGCGCCCACACCTGGGCCTGGCGGGCGTCGGCGGTGAGGCGCAGGGCGCTTGCGCCGGGGGCGCTGATGCGGCGGACGGCGACGCCGCGCCGGGGGCCCGGCCAGGGGCGGCGGAGGGCGCCGAGCAAATCCCCGGCGCGGCGGAGCTCGGAATCGCTGAACGGAGTCTGCAGATGGAGGGCCAGGGCGCGCGACAGGTTGGCGGCGGCCAGGGCGCCGTACTCGCCGCCGTCGGCGCGGCGTTGGATGTCGCCCATGAAGCGGTACAGCGCGGCAATCAATTGCGCCGGCTGCAAGTCGGCGGGCAGGCGCGGCATGCTGCCGGCCGGGGGCGGCGCGCCGTCCACCGGCAGGCGGAAACGGATGGTGCGCCGGCCGGGGACGCCGCCGCCGGCGCCGGAGGCGTTGGGGTCGGCGGAGCGGTCGCGGCCGGCGCCGGGGTAGTCGGGCAGGGTCTCGCCGCCGACCCAGTCCACGCCCTGGGGAATGCGCGCGCCGCCAGGCCGGCCGCGGCGCAAACCACGGCCGCGCCGCTGGCCGCGGCCTTCGCCGGGGCGGGCGTCCTCACCCTCGGCATCGCGCCAGCCGCCCTCACCCTCACCGTCGCCAACGCCGCCCAACAGCGGACGCCCGGCATCGGCGGCCTCACCCAGAAAATGCCAGTGGGCGGCGCGCACTTGGTGCGACTTTAAGATGGACATGGCGAGGTAGAAGTTGCGGATGCTGTAGACATCCAGGCGGATGTTGCGGCGCTGCTGGTCGTCGAAAGTTTGCAGGTAGCGGTCTAGAGAATTGTCCTGCAGCAGCAATTCGCGGCGCGGCCAGAAGCGGCCGTTGTAGCGGTTGCGGACGCCGTCGCGGCGCAACTCAAGAATGGGCATCACCGAATGCTGCGGGTTCTGGTCCAAGGGCGAGCGCTCGTAATCGTGCAGCACCGAGGGCGGGCTGGTGGGCAGCGCGTTCATGACCACCGAGGTGGCCAACTCGCGGCTGAGCAGCAGCGAAACATCCTGCGCCTGCTCCAGCCGCTCCTGTTCCTGGGCGTTGCGGATGCTGACGGTGATGACGATGAGAATAATCACCATGGCGACGCCGTTGGCTAAAATGTCGGCCAGCGCGACGCCGGCGAAACCGGGAAACAGCGCCCGTGGGCGGGCGCGCGCGGCGCTCACCGTCACGGCGCCAGGGTCTCCTGAATGTGCGGCGGGATGTCGCCGATGGAAACCGACTTCAGCAGTTCGTTGTCGGCGATAATCCAGCCGATGGTGATTTGGCGGTTGGGCATCAGCGCGCGCAAACAATTGCGCGCCTCGGCCATGGTGGCGACGCCGCCCTCTAAAATGGCGAAGATTAACTGGCGGCGGTCGCCGCCGTAGATGCGCTGGGCGTAGGGAATGAACGGGCTTTGCGGCGCGCACACCGAGCCTTGGTTGACGGTTTCGCCGGTTTCAATGATGCGCATGTGGTCGGGGAAGGTAATCACCACAAAACCGGAACCGCTGGCGCCCCAGCCGATTTTGTACGCGCCCTCCTCCGAAACCTGCTCCAGCCGCTCCTGCAACCCGGCCTGGGCGAACAGATTCATGAGCAGAAACAGCACCAGCAACAGCGCAAAGACTCCGCCGAAGATTTCAATCATTGGGGCGTTGTTTGCTTCCTGGTCGCGAATAAAACCACTGCGTCTCATGCCGGCGCAAAACCCCCGCCCATCTCAAACACGGGCGCGTTGTTCGCCTCCTGGTCGCGAATGAAGCCGCTGCGTCTCATGCCGGCGCAAAACCCCCGCCCATCTCAAACACGGGCGCGTTGTTCGCCTCCTGGTCGCGAATGAAGCCGCTGCGTCTCACCGTCAGGCCCCGGCTTTTTCCTCCATCACGCGCAGGCGGTGTTCCACGTCAATCAGCACATTGTCCTCCCACCGTTGCAGCGCGGTTTGAATCAGCACCAGGGTGACGCTCAGCGAGAGGGCGATGAGGGTGGTGTCAAAGGCGATGCCGAGGGGGGAGATGGCCTTGCCGAGGTCGGTGGACATTTGCGCCAGGCCGCCCTGGGCGCCGATGATTGCCTGAATGCCGCCGGCGGCGAGGGAGATGCCGAGCACGGTGCCGATGAAACCGAGGATGGGAATGGCCCAATTAATGTAGCGCGGCAGGGTGTAGAAGTCGGTGGACTTTTTCCACAGCAACTCGAGAAAATAATCCAGGCCGCGGGCGGTGTGCTCGCCGCGCAGGTGGCGGAAACTCTCCAGCAACACCGAGCGCGGGTGGCCGCCGGCGAATGCGCGCTGCTCGCGCCACAGCACGAAAAATTTGTTCAGGATCATCAGCAGGCCCCAGCAGAACAGAAACAGGGTGAGGGGCGGGATAATGCCGCGCTCCAGAAACTTGGCGGCCAAAAATGCGCCGCCGTCATATGCGCGCAGGTAGTGCAGGCCAAGCAGCAGAAACGTGGCCAGCACCGCCGCCATCAGCAGGGTGAGAGCCAGCGGCGGCCCGGAGAAAACGCGCTCCAGCCGCCGCGCCAGCACCCGCGGCTCGTCCAGGTCGTAGTCCGAATCGTCGGCACGGTTGGCGAACAGATAAAACGCATACAACGCCAGCGCCAGCAGCGGCAACGGTGAGGCCGCCACCATGTCCACAACACCGTCATCAGCCAGCGCCGGCGCCAGCAGCGCCGCGGCCGCCGCCATCACCGCCGCCAGCCCGGCCAATGCAAAACCCTGCGCCAGCCGCCGCACCGGCCGCGCGCTGCCGCCGAAGCCGGCCAGCAGCCGCCCGGCCCAGACCGCCGCCGCGGCCACCGCCCCGGCCAAAACCCCGGCCAGCAGCGGCGCGCCAAAAGCGAAAGCGGCGCCGATGCCGGTGGCGGGAAACAGGAGAAAACCGATAATGACCACGGTCATGGCGCCGTTTTACCATTTAAGGCCGGGGTTGTCATCTTTAACCGCGCGGCGCGGCTTAGTCGGCGGATGATTCGCGCCGGTCGGCCTCCTGCTCGGCGTGTTTGCGCTTGAGGTAGTTTTGGTAGAGCGCGTCATCGCTCAGGTATTCGTCCTTTTTGTTGCGGTTGCAGTCGGTGCATAAAAAGCGCGTGTTGTCCGGCGTGTATTTGCCGCCCTCGGCGCCGGGGACCCGGCGGTCCAGTTCGGTGAAGCGAAAGTGCACAAACTCCCGGCAGCCCGGGCAGATGCCGTTGCGGGCGCTCCAGTCGGCGCGCCGCGCGGCTTTTTTCTCGGCGGCGGTGGCGTATTCCCGTTGCGCCGGGACTTTTGGTTTTGCGTAATCCAAAACCACCCGCGGGCGGCGCCGCGACTTGGGCAGCGCCGGGCATTTGTATTCCACCTTCACCGTCTCATTCAGGGTGACCAGCGGGTGGCGGTCTTTGTAGGACTGCAAACGGTCGTGAATTAATTTGCCGGCCAGCCGCGACACATCCACGCCGATGGAATTTCTGCCGAGCATGGCCGACGCCACGTTGGTGGTGGCGCAGCCGCAGAACGGGTCCAGCACCAGGTCGCCCTGGCGGCTGCCGGCCTTGATAATGCGCTCCAGCAGGGCCACCGGTTTCTGGGTGGGGTAGCCGGTGCGCTCCCGCGATGTTCTGCCGACCATGTCAATGGTCCAGACGTCTTTCATATTGACCAGGGTGTACCACCCGGTTTCGTCTTCGTATTCTTCGACGTCCTTGAATTGGTAGGGTTTGAGGTCGCGGTTGTAGGATTTTTCCTTCATCGGAAAAAATGCCACGTTCTTTGCGTTCCTTGCATAGTAAAAAATGACGTCGTGTTTTTTGGCGAAGGTTTTCATGCTCGCGCCGCCGGACTTGTATGACCACACGATTTCATTGCAGAAGTTCTTCGCGCCGAACACGTAGTCCATCATGATTTTCAGGTAATGCCCGGCGGTGGGGTCGCAGTGCAGGTAAATGCTGCCGCTGTCTTTCAGCAGCCACTTCATCTCGGCCAGCCGAATGCCCATGAAAATCAGATATGCCGCAAGGTCACTACGGTTTTTGGCGAGTTTCCCCTGCATGATAATCACCGAGGCGATGAACTCGCCCAGGGCCGGATATTGTTCCGACAACTCGCCGAACCAGTGGTCCTTGACGTCGCTCATGCGCCACACATCGTGGAATTTCGCGCCCTCGGATTTGGTGCCGATGGGCGCCTCGTACATGCGCTTGGAGTTGAACGGCGGGTCCAGGTAAATCAAATCCACCGACTGCTCCGGCAGGTTGCGCATCACCTCCAGGTTGTCGTGAATATAAATTTGGTGGCGGCTTTTCATCGGCCCGGGGCGACCGGCGTTTACAAAATGTAGCGCGACAAATCCTGGTCCTCCACCAGGTCCTTGAGGCGCGCATCCACGTATTTGGCGTTCACCGTCACCTTGCCGCCGGCCTGGTCGGCGGCCTCAAAGGAGACCGACTCCAGCAGTTTTTCCATCACCGTGTGCAGGCGCCGGGCGCCGATGCTTTCGGCCTGTTCGTTGACCTGCCAGGCCGCCTCGGCGACGCGCTTGATGCCGTCGGCGGTGAAGGTGAGTTTGACTTTTTCGGTTTCCATCAGCGCGCTGTACTGCCGGGTCAACGAGGCGTCGGTGTCGTTGAGAATGCGCTCAAAGTCGCCGGTGGTGAGGGCCGACAATTCCACGCGAATGGGCAAGCGCCCCTGCAACTCGGGAATGAGGTCGGACGGCTTGCTCATCTGAAACGCGCCGGAGGCGATGAACAGGATGTGGTCGGTTTTGACCATGCCGTATTTGGTGGACACCGTGCAGCCCTCCACCAGCGGCAGCAGGTCGCGCTGCACGCCCTCGCGCGACACGTCGGGGCCGCGCAGGTCGGAGCGACCGGCGATTTTGTCGAGCTCGTCGATGAACACGATGCCGTCCTGCTCCACCCGGTTCACCGCCAGCATTTTAATGTCGTCCTCGTCGATTAATTTGGACGCCTCCTCCTCGGCCAGCAGTTTGCGCGCCTCCTTAATGCGCACTTTGCGCGTTTGGGTTTTGCGGCCGGTGAGGCTTTGCATCATGTTCTGCAACTGGCCGGTCATTTCCTCCAGGCCCGGCGGGCCGTAGATTTCCACGCCCACCGCCGCCGCGCTGACCTTCACCTCGATTTCCCGGTGGTCCAGTTTTCCCTCGCGGAATTGTTTTCTGAACCTTTGCCGCGTCTCCTTGGCGTCGTCGTCACCGTCGGCGCGCCCCACCAGCGCCTCAAGGATGCGCTCCTCGGCGGCGTCCTCGGCGCGGGTTTTGACTTTTTCCATTTCCTCCTCGCGGGTCATTTTTATCGCCATGTCCACCAGGTCGCGGATGATGGAATCCACCTCGCGCCCGACGTAGCCGACCTCGGTGAACTTGGTGGCCTCCACTTTAATGAACGGCGCGCCGGCCAGGCGGGCCAGGCGGCGGGCGATTTCGGTTTTGCCGACGCCGGTGGGGCCGATCATCAGAATGTTTTTCGGCGTGATTTCGGCGCGCAGCGACTCATCGGTGACCTGCGCGCGGCGCCAGCGGTTGCGCAGCGCGATGGCCACCGAGCGTTTGGCCTGGTCCTGGCCGATAATGAACTTGTCCAGTTCCTGGACGATTTCCCGCGGCGTCATCACCATCAGCCGCCCTCCGCGTCCATTTCCTCAATGGCCAGTTCGCGGTTGGTGTAGATGCAGATGTCGGCGGCGATGTGCAGACTTTTTTCCACGATGGCGCGCGCGCCGAGTTTGCTGTTCCGCAGCAGCGCCAGCGCCGCGGCCTTGGCGTAGGCGCCGCCGGAACCGATGGCCATCACGCCCTGCTCCGGTTCAACGACGTCGCCGTTGCCGGAAATGACCAGCGAAGATTTGGCGTCGGCCACCGCCAGCAGCGCCTCCAGCCGGCGCAGCATGCGGTCGGTGCGCCAGTCCTTGGCCAGTTCCACCGCGGCGCGCACCAGCTGCCCCTGGTGCTTCTCCAGTTTTCCCTCAAAGCGCTCAAACAGGGTGAAAGCATCGGCGGTGCCGCCGGCGAAACCGGCGATGACCCGGTCCTTGTGCAACCGGCGCACTTTGCGCGCGTTGCTTTTCATCACCGTGTCGCCGAGGGACACCTGGCCGTCGCCGCCGATGGCGACCCGGCCGCCGCGCCGTACCGACAGAACGGTGGTGCCGTGCAGTGGCGTCATTTGCCTTTGGTTGTTCGCCGCCGGGGCACGGTCGGGGATGGCGGCGGGGAGGCCGCGGGTGGCGGTTTCGACGGTGCGGACTGCGCGGGTGACGGCGCCGACTCCGCGGGTGGCGGTTTGGACTTCACCAGTTGCAGATGCGGGCGCTGCGGCTGCGGTTTGGCCGGCCGGGCCGCGGACGGCGGCGCGGCGGCGGCCGCGGCGGAATCGTCACCGCCGCCGCTACTGTCGGGTTTGAAATAGATGCCGTGGCCGGTTTCACGCGCGTAAATCGCCAGCACCGCGTCCAGTGGAATGTCCACCTTGAGACTGCGGCCGGAAAAACGCGCGGCGCAACTGAGGCGCTGGTTGTCCATGGCGAAATTGCTGACCGCGCCGGGGGAAATGTTGAGCACAATCTGGCCGTCCTTGACATACTGCCGCGGCACCGCCACGCCGGGGACGGCGGCGTCCACGACGATTTGCGGGGTGAAGCCGTTGTCGGCGGCCCACTGGTAAATGGCGCGGAAAAAATACGGTTTGGTGGAGATCATGACTTCTGCGTCAGCGCATTTCGCGCTCTTTTTCGGTCAAACTTGCCTGAAAACCGGGGCGCGCAAAAACCGCCTCGGCGTACTTCACCAGCGGCGCGGCCGGCGGCGGCAGTTTAACCTTGAACAGTTCGGTGCGCCACAACAGCGGCGCAAGAAAACAGTCGGCCAGGGTGTAATCCATGCCGACCAAATACGGCTGCTCCTTGAACAGCGGCGCCATGGCGCTCAGGTGGTCGCGTATTCTGCGGCGCATGGCGGCGTCCACCGCAACGCGGTCGCTTTCCGCCGGCTCCAGCGGCTCCAGATATTCGCGGCACAGCCAGTAAATGAAGCGCCGCACCTTGGCGCGGTTCATCGGGTCCACCGGCATCAGCGGCGGGTGGGGAAAGCGCTCGTCGATATACTCGGCCGTCACCCTTGTGTCGTACACCACAATTTCGCGGTCGGCCAGGGTCGGCGTCTCGGCGTAGGGATTGATTTCGGACAGGCGCGGCTGCGGGCGGCTGCGGCTGACCTCCGCAATCTCGCACTCCACCTCCTTCTCGCCAATCACCACCCGGCAGGCGTGGCTCAGCAGCGAGTTTTTTCCGGTATACAAAATCATGGCTTCACCACGTCACCGAAAGCGCGACGCGGCCGATTTCAGCGCACATCTTTCCAGTACTCCTTCTTCAGCAACCACGCCGGCGCCAGCAACAGCAGCAGAAACACCACCACCCAGAAGCCGACGGTGTAGCGCCGCAGTTGCGCCGGCTCGGCCATGTATACCATGTAATGGGTGAGGTCGCTCACCGCCCGGTCGTACTCGGCCGGCGTCAGTTTGCCGGGGCGCACCAACTCAAAGCTCTCGATTTTTTCCACCGTCACCAGGCGCCCCTCCATCACCTCCTCCTCGGCGCCGAGCACCGGCCGTTGCACGCCCTGCAACTCGTACAGCACGTGGGGCATGGCGACGTTTTCAAACAGTTTGTTGTTCCAGCCGCTGGGCGCGCCGTCGTCAATGTAAAAACTGCGCAGGTAGGTGTACAGCCACTCGGCGCCGCGCGAGCGGCCGGTGAGGCTTAAGTCCGGCGGGGCGACGCCGAACCACTTCTCGGAATCCTCGGCCGGCATGGTGGTGACCATCAGGTCGCCGGCCTGGCTGCCGGCGAACAGCAGGTTTTTTTTAATCAACTCGTCGCTGATGCCGAGGTCGCGGCCGAGGCGGTTGTAGCGCATGTAGGAGGCGCTGTGACAGGACAGGCAGTAGTTGATGAACAGTTTTGCCCCGCGCTGCAGGGCGGCGCGGTCGCCGAGGTCAATGTGCACCGCGTCCAGTTCCGCCCCGCCGGTGCCGGAGGCGCGGGCCGGGGCGGCGGTGAGGGCGGCGCCGGCGATGCAAAGCGCGGCGAGGGCGAGAGTGCGCCTCATCGCACCCGCTCCGGCGGCGGCCTGGTCTTGTCCCATTTGCTGTAAAACGGCATCAGGACAAAGTAGGCGAAGTAAAACACCGTGCCGATTTGCGCCCAGCGGACATTCTGAAACCAGAACAAATCGGTGTTGCCGGGGTTCTTGGTGCCCATGTAGCCGAGCACGACAAAGGCGACCACAAAGGCGCCCAGGGCCCACTTGCTCATCCAGCCGCGGTAACGCATGGACTTGACCGGCGAGCGGTCCAGCCACGGCAGAAAGAACGGCGCCAAAATGGACAGGCCCATGAAAATGACGCCCCACAATTTTGCCTCCACGCCGAGGAACGGGTAGGTGAAAGCGCGCAGGATGGAATAGTACGGCGTGAAATACCACAGCGGCACGATGTCCGGCGGCGTCTGCAGCGGGTTGGCCGGCTCAAAATTGGCGCGCTCCAGAAACCAGCCGCCCATGTCCGGCACGAAAAAGACAATGATGCAGAAGATAATCAGAAACACCAGCGCGCCGACGATGTCCTTGACCGTGTAGTAGGGGTGGAACGGGATGCCGTCCACCGGCCTGCCGTCGGCGCCTTTGTTCTCCTTAATCTCGATGCCGTCCGGGTTGTTGGAGCCCACCTTGTGCAGGGCGACGATGTGCAGGTAAACCAGAAAGCACAGCGCCAGCGGCAGCGCAATCACGTGGAATGCGAAAAAACGGTTGAGGGTGGCGTCGGAAACCACGAAATCGCCGCGAATCCACTCGGCCAGGCCCTCGCCGATCCACGGAATGGCGCCGAACAGCGAGATAATCACCTGCGCGCCCCAATAGGACATGTTGCCCCACGGCAGCAGGTAGCCCATGAACGCCTCGGCCATCAGCGCGATGAAAATCACCATGCCGAGAATCCACAGCAACTCGCGCGGCGCGCGGTACGAACCGTACAGCAGCGCGCGGAACATGTGCAGGTAGACCACGACAAAAAACAGCGACGCGCCGGTGGAGTGCATGTAGCGCATCAGCCAGCCCCACGGCACGTCGCGCATGATGTATTCCACCGACGCAAAGGCAAGCGCCGAGTCCGGCTTGTAGTGCATGGTGAGGAAGATGCCGGTGACGATTTGCAGTACCAGCACCAGCAGGCCCAGGGAGCCGAAGAAGTACCACAGGTTGAAGTTCTTCGGCGCGTAGTACTGCGCCATGTGCTCGTTCCACACCTTGCTCAGGGGGAACCGCTCGTCGATCCAGTGCAGCAGGCGGCGCGCCATCATGCAACCTCCGCGCCATGGTGCACGCCAATCAGGATGCGGTTTTCGTCCACGAAACGGTAGGGCGGCACCTCCATGTTGGTGGGCGCCGGTACGCCTTTGTACACCCGGCCGGCGAGGTCGAACTTGGAACCATGGCACGGGCAGTAGAAGCCGCCGCGCCAGTCCGGCTCCACGCCGGACTGGGGCCCGGTCTGAAACTTCTCCAGCGGCGCGCAGCCGAGATGGGTGCACACGCCGACCACCACCATCACCTCCGGCCGCAGCGAGCGTTCACGGTTGCGGGCGTAGTCCGGCTGCAGCGACTCCGCCGACTCGGGGTCGGCCACCTTGGCCTCCACCTCGGCCAGCGAGGCCAGCATTTGCGGAGTGCGGTTCACCACAAACACCGCCTTGCCGCGCCATTCCACCTTGAGAATCTGCCCCGGCCCGAGGCGGCTGATGTCCACCTCCACCGGCGCCCCGGCGGCCCGCGCCCGCTCACTCGGCGACATGCTGGCCACAAACGGCACCGCGGCCCCGGCCGCCCCGACCGCACCAACCCCCGCCGTAACCCCGGTCAAAAACCGCCGGCGGGCCGTGTTTACAGAGTTGTCATTCATGTGTGATGTCCCGTGGTTCTGGAATGGGCGGAGTATAGCACGGGGGGAGAATTTGTTGATTTCGGGGGGTAATCGGGGGCATTTTCGGCATGAGAAAAACATTGACATTTTCTCCACGGGGCGTTTATATTCCCGGACAACCGCGGAGAAATGCCATGAAAATCGACACCATTCCTTTCTGCTTGTAACCCGCTCGCATTTCACACGCGGGATTTGCTCCAATCCGGCTGAGATCATATGCCTGAGATTCTGACATTCTTCGCCGAATGGTTCAGCACCCACGCGGCCACTTTGATTGCGGCTGCCGTTGCCCTCGTTGGCGGTTTGTTTTTCGTTCGTTACCAGATAAAAAACCGCAAAAAACTCCAGCAGAAAGCCCTCAGCATAGAAGCGATGCGACTTTTGTGGAGCGACAGACTCCTTGAAGACGACATCCGTGAGGTCCGGAAAGCAAGCGATATCTCCCAGTATGCGCCGGAGCGCGGCGAAACTCACCCCTACGATGAGCCATGGGAGGAAACCCGGAATAGAATTGTGAGGGTTATTAATTACTACGAGATGCTCAGCGTGGGCGTCCATGAAGGCATTTACGACCGCGACATCATCAAACGCTACAACAAAAGCCAAATCATCAAACTTTTTGATTTGACGCTGCCTTTCATCGAAAAGATTCGGGAGGAATATAACAGCCAGTCCCTGGCCGTGGAATTTGAGAAATTTGCACGGGGCCTGGAAAGTGGTGATTAATTACGGCAGCCAAAAACCAAACATTGAGTGCCGCTACCCCGACCGCAGCACCAGCGCAAGCGTGCTCGGCTGGCCGGCGGGGTTCCACGGCGGCGTTCCCAGCGGCAGGGCGGTGATGTTTGCACCCTCGCGCCGGAGTTTTTCCACGGCCAGCGAGGGGCCGGGGTAGAAATTCGCGTCCACCGGCAGCGGCCGGTGGCCGGGGTGGTAGTCGTGCAGCAGAATCACACCGCCGGGATTGAGCAGTTTCAGCGCCGCCGGGATTTCGCGGTAAACCGCCGGCGCGCGGTGGTCGCCATCGAGAAAAATCAAATCGTATTTCTCCCGGCAGCGGCGCAGGTGGTCAACCGAATCGGCCTGCACAAATTCCACAAACCCGGCAAACCCCATCGCTTTCATCCGCGCCGCCGGCGTTTGCCCGGAACCGTTTTCACGGTTCACATCAAACACATCCACCGACACCAGTTTTTTCTCCCGCGCGCCACTATGGTGCAGCGCCAGGGCCAGCAGGGTGGCGGAAACTCCGCGGTGGGTTCCTATCTCCAAAATTGATGCGGCGCCGGTCTTGTTGACGATGCAGTAAACCGCCCTTCGGTCATCCGCCGTGATGCCCCCGGCCGCCGCAATGCCGGGCAAATTGTTCACGCACCGCACCCCACTGCCCTCCCCCTCCCCGCAGAATTTCCGCAAGAGGCAGACGACTGGCCGGCAGCAACGCGCCGGTGTCGCAAACCAAACGCGGCGTCGTCAACCGCAGGGCGATTCTTTTTCTTGCAACATAAAGCGGCCGCCAGCGCAACAGTGGGCGCAACAACCGCCGCCGTCCGCGCCATTTTTTCCTAACCGCGGCCGCCTTCACCCTCACCCTCCCCAATCTCAACCGCCAGCGGCTTGCGCACGGCGCGGGAAAAATACAGGCCCAACTCAAACAAAATCCACACCGGCACCGCCAGCATGGTTTGCGAAAAAATATCCGGCGGCGTCAGCATCATGCCGACGACAAAAGCGCCGACAATGATATAGGGGCGTTTGGCGGCGAGTTTTTGCGGGGTGGTGGCGCCCATTTTCACCAGCAGCACGGTCGCCACCGGCACCTCAAAGGCGATGCCGAAGGCGAAAAAAAGTTTCAGCACAAAACCGAGGTAGGCGTTGATGTCGGTCATCACCGCCACGCCCTCTGGCGCGGTGCTGGTGAAGAAAGCGAAGATGACCGGGAACACGGCGAAATAGGCGAACAGAATGCCGAGGTAAAACAGCGCGCTGCTGGACAGCAGGAGCGGCACCACCAGCCGCTTCTCATGACGGTACAACCCCGGCGCGACGAACCGCCACAGTTGATGCAGCAGCACCGGCATGGCCGCCGCCACCGCCACCGCAAAAGCGAGTTTAAAGGGCACGAAAAACGGCCCGTGCGGCTCGGTGGAAATCATGGTGTTGCCTTCCGGCAGCGCCGCCATCAGCGGCCGCGCGAGAATGAGATACAAATCATTGGCAAACGGCGCGGCGATTAAAAAAACCACCAGCACCGCCGCCAGCCCGCGCAACAGGCGGTCGCGCAACTCAACCAGGTGGGAAACAAAAGAACCGCCGATGGCGGCCGCGGGTTTATTTTTTTTCGCCATCGGCGGACGGTGCACCGGCATCGGCGACCACGTCCTTGTTCACAAAATCGCCGATGTTGCGCGCGGCGTCTTCCGCCTCCTTTTTGACTTCCTGCAATTCCGACTCGCGGACTTCACGGTCAATGTCGCGCTTGACCTCGTCCACCATGCGCCGCGCGCGCCCCACCCACAGGCCGATGTTGCGCGCCAACGCCGGCAACCGCGACGGCCCCACCACCAGCAGGGCAATCACGCAGACAACGGCGATCTCCCAAAAGCCGAGATCAAACACGGCGGAGGCCCGCGCTCAGTCACTCGGCTTTTTCGCGCCCGCGGTTTCCTGCGCCTGGCCGGCGGCGGACTGGTTTTCTAAACCGACCTTGCCGGCGCCCTGGTCGGCGGCGCCGTTCTTGCCGCCGTCCTTGTCGCTCACCGCTTTCTTGAAACTCTTGATGGCCGAGCCCAGGTCGCCGCCCATGTTGCGCAGCTTCTTGGTGCCGAACAACAGCACCACGATGACCAGAATAATTAAAAGTTGCCAAATGCTGATTCCGCCCACGCCCATTTTGCACCTCATGCGGGAAAGTGAAATGTCCGCCGAGGATAGCACATGTTTGCGGAGAAAATGACGGTTGCGGGGGCGGAAACGATGGCGTGAGTCTTCATGATGGTTGTGCGGGTGGCGGCGGCGAAGTGCGGCGCGGCAAAACCGCCGGTATGACATGCGGAAATGACGGTCCGGAGTGCAAAAATGACGGTGCAAGGGGCCGAAATGGCGGGCCGGACAACCCCGCATTTGTCCCGGCCAAGGGGGACAATTAACCAACGGCGACAACAACATCACCGCCGCGCCGCTTTCTCGGCCAGGCCGGAGGTGCCCTCCCGCCGTTCCAACTCGGCGAAGACGTCATCGGCGTTCAAATCAAAGCGCGCCAGCATCACCAGCGTGTGAAACCACAAATCGGCCACCTCGCGCGCGACTTCATCGCGCTTTCCGTCACGGGCGGCGGTGATGGTTTCGGCGGATTCCTCCCCCACTTTTTCCAGCATTTTTTCCAGCCCGGCGGCATGCAGTTGCGCGACATATGACTGCGCCGGGTCGGCGCCTTTGTTTTTTTCAATGGCCGCGGAAATGCGTTGCAGAATGTTCATTGCAGTTTGCGAAAAAAGCACGAGCGCGCGCCGGTGTGGCAGGCGGCGCCTTTTTGCTCCACTTTGATTAACAGACAGTCGCCGTCGCAATCCAACCGCACCTCGCGCACGGTTTGCACATGGCCCGACTCCTCACCCTTGCGCCACAGTTTTTTGCGCGACCTTGACCAGAATACGGTGCGTTTTTCCGCCAGCGTCAACCGCAGCGACTCGGCGTTCATCCACGCCACCATCAGCACCTCGCCGTTGGCCGCATCCTGCACCACCGCCGGCGCCAGGCCGTCACCGTTCCACCGCACGTCGTCGGCGTTCATCACATCACCTCGATTCCGCTCTCGCCCATGGCGGTCTTGACCTCGGCAATGGTGAATCTGCCGAAGTGAAAAATGCCCGCCGCCAAAACCGCATCGGCGCCGCCTTCCAAAATGGCCGCGGCCAAATGGGCCGGCCGGCCGGCGCCGCCGCTGGCAATCACCGGAATGGTGACGCGGTCGGTGACGGCGCGCAGCAGCGCCAGGTCAAAGCCGTCGCCGGTGCCGTCGCGGTCCATGCTGGTGAGCAGCAGCTCGCCGGCGCCGCAATCCTGCATGCGCGCGGCCCAGGCCACGGCGTCCAGGCCGGCGTCGCGGCGGCCGCCGTGGGTGAACACGCTGAAACCGTCACCATCGCGGCGGCGGCGCGCGTCAATGGCGACCACGATGCACTGCGCGCCGAAGTGTTTGCTCGCATCGCTGACCAGGGCCGGATTGTCCACGGCGGCGGTGTTGATGGTCACCTTGTCGGCGCCGGCGTCCAGCATGCGGTGAATGTCGTCCAGCGTGCGGACGCCGCCGCCGGCGGTGAGGGGGATGAACACCTGGTCGGCGGTGCGCGAAACCACGTCCAGCATGGCGCCGCGGCCGTCGGAACTGGCGGTGATGTCCAGAAACACAATCTCGTCGGCGCCTTCGGCGTCGTAACGCCGCGCCACCGCCACCGGGTCGCCGGCGTCCACCAGGTCCGCGAATTGGACGCCCTTCACCACGCGCCCGGCGTCCACATCAAGGCATGGAATGACGCGGCTGGCGAGAGTCACGGCGCGGGCACCGCAAACACGTCGGCGTACGCCGCGGCGGCGGCCAGACCCTCGCCGATGTCCAGCGAGCCGTCGTACAGCGCGCGGCCGGCAATCACGCCGAGGATGCCGCTGTCGGCCACCCGGCCGAGGCGGTGAATGTCCTCCACCCCGCCCACGCCGCCGGCGGCAATCACCGGAATGGCCAGTTCGGCGGCCAGGGCGGCGGTGGCCTCGGCATTGACGCCGCTTAGCATGCCGTCGCGGGACACATCGGTGAACACCACCGCCTCGGCGCCGTCCTGCTCAAACCGCTGCGCCAGGTCCAGCGGGCTGTGCGCCGAGAGTTTGGACCAGCCCTCCACCGCCAGCCGCCCGTCCCGTACATCCAGCCCGGCGATAATCCGGCCGGGGAACTCGGCGCATAATTCGGTGACAAAAGTCGGCTCGTTCACCGCCCGCGTGCCGATGATGACATAGCGCACCCCGGCGGAAAGATAGGCCGCGGCGGCCTCCACGCTGCGAATGCCGCCGCCCACCTGCACCGGCGCGCCGAAAGCGGCGACGATGCCGGCGACAGTCTCGGCATGCACCGGCGCGCCGCTCACCGCCCCGTCCAAATCCACCACATGCAACCGCTCGGCCCCGGCCTCCCGCCACTGCCGCGCCACCGCCGGCGGATCGTCAAGGCAGATGCCCAGCACCGGGCGCCCGGCCAGGGCCGCGTCCACCGCGCGGCGCAGGCCGGCGTCGGCGAGCGCCGCCATCCACGTGCCGATGGCGCCCTGGCCCGGCAGCACCACGCGCGCGGCGCGGCCAATCACCGCCGGGTCGCGGGTGATGGCGGGAGGGTCACCCGGCGCCTCGTGCGCCAGCGCGCGCGCCACCGAGCGCAGGTTGCCGGTGCCGAGGTCCACAATGGCGATGCCGGACACGGCGGCGGCGGTTACAGCACGCCCTTGGTGGACGGAACGCCGCGCGCCGCCGGGTCGCGCGCCACCGCCATGCGCACGGCGCGGCCGAAAGCCTTGAACACGGTTTCGGCGACATGGTGCGCGTTGGCGCCGCGCAGGCCGTCAATGTGCAGGGTGAGGGCGGCGTGGTTGGTGAGGCCGCGGAAAAATTCCGCAATCAGGTCCACATCAAAAACGCCAATGCGCGCGCGCGGGTAGCGCACGTGGTAGTGCAGCGACGGCCGCCCGGAAAAGTCCACCACCACCCGGCTCAGCGCCTCGTCCAGCGGCGCATATGCCTCGCCGTAGCGGCGGATGCCGCGCTTGTCGCCGAGCGCCCGGGCCATGGCCTGCCCCAGCGCGATGCCGATGTCCTCCACCGTGTGATGGTCATCCACCGCCAGGTCGCCGGCGGCTTGCACCGCCAAATCCAACATCCCATGCCGCGCCACCTGCGCCAGCATGTGCTCCAGAAACGGCACCCCGGTGGCGCACTCGCACGCGCCGCCGCCGTCCAGATTGACGCCGGCGGTGATGCGGGTTTCGCCGGTGTTGCGGGTGATTTCGGCCTTGCGCGGTTCGGTCATGGCCGGGGGGCGTGGTTGGTTTTAAGCATAGCCGAGGGAGCCGGGCGCAAAATCATAGCACGTTTCACCGGCAGCGCGCCCGCGCCGCGGCGGCATGGGCGTCCAGCCCCTCGCATTCGGCCAGCGCCGCCGCCGTCCCGGCCAGCGCGGCGGCGCCTTGGGCGGTGCAGTGCACCACGCTGGTGCGCCTCTGGAAAGTGGCGATGCCGAGGGGCGAGGCGAAGCGGGCGCTGCCGGCGGTGGGCAGGATGTGGCTGGGGCCGGCGCAGTAATCGCCAAGAACTTCGGCGCTGTGGCCACTGAGGAACACGGCGCCGGCGTGAGTGACCAGGGGCAGCAATTCGGCCGGCTTTGCGGTCATCAACTGCAGGTGCTCCGGCGCGATTTGGTTGGCGAGGGTGAGGGCCTCATCCATGTCGCGCACCTGAATCAGGGCGCCATGGGCGGCCAGCGATTTGGCGATGATGTCGCGGCGGGCGAGGCGCGGCAGGGCGCGGGTGAGCGCCGCCTCAACCTCGGCCATCACCGCCGGGGCATCGCACAGCAGAATCGCCCGCGCACTCTCGTCATGCTCGGCCTGCGCGCACAGGTCCAGCGCGGCGCGTTGCCGGTCGGCGGCGGCATCGCACACCACCACCACCTCCGACGGGCCGGCCACCATGTCCACGCCCACATCGCCGAACACCATGCGCTTGGCCGCGGTCACGTACACATTGCCGGGGCCGGCCACCACGTCCACTTTCGGCACCGTCGCCGTGCCGTAGGCGAAAGCGGCGATGGCGTGGGCGCCGCCCATGGCGAACACGCGGTCCACGCCGGCCATGCCTGCCGCGGCCAAAACGGCATCGCCGGGGCGCGGGACGGCCATGCACAGCTCGCCGACGCCGGCGATGCGCGCCGGGATGGCGCTCATCAAAACGCTGGACGGATACGCCGCCCGGCCGCCGGGGACGTAAAGCCCGGCGCGGGCGACGGCGGTGACGCGCTGGCCGCAAGTGTTGCCGTCGCCGTCGGTGAACTCAAAGGCGCGCTGGGCGTGGGCGAGTTCCTGTTCGTGATAGGCGCGGATGCGCCGGGCGGCTTTGGTGAGCGCCTGGTTGAGCTTGTCCGGCAGCGCGTCCCGGGCGCGGTCCAGGCGGGCGCGCGGCACTTCCAGTTCGGCGGCGGTGGCGGCGGCGGCGCCGTCCAGGTCGCGGGCGTAACTAAGCAGTGCGGAATCGCCGTGCCCACGTACACGGTTGATGATGCCGCGCACCGAAGCGGTGAGCGCGGGGTCCGGAATGGTTGCGCCGGCGAGCAGGCCTTGAAAAGCGGCGCTGAAGCCGGGGTCTGAAGTGTTGAGTTTTGTGATGCGGATGCTCACGTCGTTTGCGCGGCGATGGCGTTGACCACCGAGGTGACGGCATCGCGCTTCAGGCGCGCGGCGGCCTTGTTGGCCACCAGGCGCGCGCTGATGTCGGCGATGGCGTCGGTGGCGGCGAGGCCGTTGGCGCGCAGGGTGCGGCCGGTGTTGACCAGGTCCACAATGCATTCGGCGAGTCCGGCCAGCGGCGCCAGTTCCATGGAACCGTAGAGTCGGATGATTTCGGTCTGCTCGCCGCGCGCCGCGAAAAAATCGCGCGCCGTGTTCACATATTTGGTCGCCACGCGCAACGGCCGGCGGTTGGCGGCGGACTCGGCGGCCGCCACGCGCGCCACCATCATCCGGCAGCGGGCGACGCCGAGGTCCAGCAGTTCATACAGGCCGGCGCCGCGCTGCTCCAGCAGGACATCCTTGCCGGTGATGCCGAGGTCGGCGGCGCCGAAACGAACATATGCCGGCACATCAAAAGCGCGGACAATGACCAGCCGCACCCGGTCGCGGGCGGTGGGCAGGATGAGTTTGCGGCTTTTTTCGCTGTCGCCGAGGGGCGCCAGGCCGGCTTCGGTGAGCAGCGGCAGCGCGCCGTCCAGAATTCGGCCCTTGGCGACGGCGATGGTGAGGGCGTCCACTTCAGGCCGCCTTGCGCTCGGTCTCGCGCCGCCACTGGCTGGCGGTGACGCGGCGAATGCGCGCGCCGAGGCCGGCGAGCTTTTCCTCAATGCAGTGGTAGCCGCGGTCAATGTGGTAGATGCGGTCGATGACCGTTTGCGAATCGGCCACCAAGCCGGCCAGGGCCAGGCAGGCCGAGGCGCGCAGGTCGGTGGCCATCACCGGCGCGCCGCTTAGCCGGGCGACGCCGCGCACGGTGGCGGTGTTGCCGTTCATGCGGATGCTGGCACCCATGCGCCGCAACTCCTCCACGTGCATGAAACGGTTTTCAAACACGCTCTCGGTGACGGTGGCGGTGCCGTCGGCGATGCAGTTCAGCATTAAAAACTGCGCCTGCATGTCGGTGGGAAAACCGGGAAACGGCGCGGTCTGCACATTGACCGCGCCCAGCCGGCCGCCGCCGCGCACCCGCACCCAGTCGCCGCCGCTGTCCACCTCGGCGCCGGCGTCGCGCAACTTGGCCAGCACCGCGCCGAGCAGCGCCGGGTCCACGTCGCGCACCCGCACATCGCCGCCGGTGATGGCGCCGGCGACCAGGTAGGTGCCGGCCTCAATGCGGTCGGCGATGACGCGGTGGTCGGCGCCGCCCAGCCGGGGCACGCCGCTGACGGTGATGCGGCTCTCGCCGGCGCCGCTGATGCGCGCGCCCATCGCGTTCAGGCAGCGCGCCAGGTCCACCACCTCGGGCTCGCGCGCGGCGTTGTCGATGACCGTCTCGCCGGCGGCCAGGGTGGCGGCCATCATCAGGTTCTCGGTGCCGGTGACCGAAGGCTGGTCCAGGGCGATGCGGCAGCCCTGCAGCCGGGCGGCGCGCGCTTCAATGTAGCCGTCGGTGACGCTGACCTCGGCGCCCATGGCGGCGAATCCCTTGAGGTGCAGGTCCACCGGCCGCGAGCCGATGGCGCAGCCGCCGGGCATGGACACCCGCGCCTCGCCAAAGCGCGCCAGCAGCGGGCCGAGCACCAAAATGGAGGCGCGCATGGTTTTGACCAGGTCATATGGCGCGCACAAATCAACCACCTGCGATGCGTCGGCCTCCACCGTCATGCGGTCGTTCAGCGACAGTTGCACGCCGAGTCGGCCCAGCAGTTCCAGGGTGGTGGTGATGTCGCGGAGGTGGGGAATGTTGCCGACCCGCAACGGCTGCCCGCTCAGCAACGAGGCGATGAGCACCGGCAGGGCCGAATTCTTGGCGCCGGAAATGCGCGTCTCGCCCACCAGCGGGCGGCCGCCCTCCACAATGAGTTTGTCCATGGCGGCGGCCGCCGGGTGCGCCGGGCCCGGCGCTCAGGCGTCGCCGTTGTCCGTGGCCTTGGCGCTGTCCACGGTGCCCAGCAGGGTTTGCAGCTCGCCGCTCTCAAACATCTCGCACAAAATGTCGCAGCCGCCGACAAACTCGCCGTTGACGAACAACTGCGGCACGGTGGGCCAGTTGGCGTAGCGCTTGATGCCCTCGCGCACCTCCATGTCGGCGAGCACATCCACCGACGCATAGCGCGCGCCGCATGATTTTAAGATTTCCACCACGCGGCCGGAAAAGCCGCACTGCGGAAAATCCGGGGTGCCTTTCATGAACAGAATCACCCGGTTCTGCCCAATGATTTGTTTCAGTTGTTCCTGCATGGTCATGGTTGCTGTTCCGGTGTCAGTGTGCGCATGGAAAGCGCGTGAATGTCAGCCTGCCGGTCGCCGAGGGCGGCGTAAACCATTTTGTGGCGTTCCACCGGCGGCTTGCCGGCAAAGGCCGCGCAAACCACCACCGCCCGGAAATGCCGCCCGTCGCCCTCCACCGCCACCCTCGCCGAGGGCAGGCCCTGCTCGATCCAGTGTTTGATGTCAGCCGGCGTGGGCATATGCGGTTGAGTGTAGCACGGGCCGGCGGTCACCGGCGGGTGAAAGTGCAGTGCCGCAGCCGCGGGTCATGTTTGTTCACCGTGGCCGCGCCGCGCCGCCACTGCTCGGCCGGCAGGGCGGGGAAGAATACAGCCTTGGCGGCCGGGGGGTTTTCGGGAATCAGGGTGAAGTCTACCCGGCCGCAGTGGCGCAGGGCGGCGCGGTAGAGTTGGGCGCCGCCGATGATGAAGATTTTTTCCTCGGCGCCGCACCCGGCCAGCGCGGCCTCCACCGAGGGCCGGCATTCCACGTCTTTGAACCGGGCGCGGGTGATGACGATGTTGCGGCGGCCGGGCAGGGGTTTTTTGCCGATGGATTCAAAGGTGACGCGCCCCATGATGACGGTGCCGCCGATGGTGAGGCGCTTGAAACGTTTGAGGTCCTCCGGGTAGCGCCACGGCAGTTTGCCGTCCACGCCGATGACGCCGGATTCGGTTGCGGCGACGACCGCGGTGCAGCGCGGCTCCACTACACCGCCACCTTGAACTTAATCGGCGGGTGCGGGTGGTAGTCTTTGATGCGGAAGCGCGACATGATTTCCCCGGTGCCGGCGCCGAGCAGCGCGAGTACGTCGTCCAGGGTGCGAATGCCGGGGTCAATCTCCAGTTGCGGCGGTTTTCTCGGCTCGCGCTTCAGTTGTTCCCGCAATCCCGGGCGGTGGTCGTATTCGGCCATGGCGCCGTCGGCTTTGGCGATGTAGACGTGCGCATCCACCAGCGTGTGGGCGAAAATGCCGGGGCGGATGCCGGACAGGCGCGAGAACAGACTCAGCAGAAAAGCGTAGCCGGCGATGTTGTAGGGAACGCCGAGGGCCATGTCGCAACTGCGCTGGGTGAGGTGCATGCACAGCATGGGTTCGCCGTCGGCATCGGTTTGCACATTCAAAATCCACAGCGCATGGCACGGCGGCAGCGCGCTTTGCAGGGCGTTGCCCGGCGCCCAGGCCGACACCAGCAGGCGGCGGCTCATGGGGTTTTGTCTCAGTTCTTTCAGCACCCAGGCGATTTGGTCGGCGCCGCCGGCGCCGTTGCTTTTGCCGTTGCCCTGGAGCGGAAAATTGCGCCAGAAATTTCCGTAGGCGCTGGGCACCCGGCGGCTTTTGTCGGCCCAGGGATCCCAGAAGTGGCAGCCGTGTTTGTGCAAAAATGAAATGTCGGCGCTGCCGGACAAAAACCACAGGTTTTCAATGACAATATTTTTCCAGTTGATTTCTTTGGTGGTGAGCAGCGGGAATCCGCCGCGCAAATCGACCTCGTAGTTGATGTTGAATGTGGACAGGGTATCCACGCCGGTTCGGTTTTCCCGGTGGGTGCCGTGTTCCAGCACTTCGCGCGCCGCATTCAGATACTGCTTCACAAGCCGCCGGCCGCCGTTTGCAAGGCGGGGGTTTCATTGCGGTGCGGCGCGAAATAAAACTCCAGAACACGCCGCGCCACATCGGCCGAGCGCACGCGCCATTGCCAGCGGTTTACATTGAGCGAGGCGAAAGCGATTTTGCGCTCGCCCAGTTGTGCGTAGCCGACAAACCAGTCGTTGCGCCCGCGCGGGTCGCGGCCGCTGAGGGTGCCGGTCTTGCCGCCGACTTCGGCATCGGCCAGGGGCCCGCGAAAAAACCCCCGGAAAAATTTGCTCGCCGAGCCGCGCTTGACCGTGGCCTGCATCAGCACGCGCATTTTGGCCGCCGCCTCGGGGCTAATGGCGGCCGCGCTGCCCGCTTCCTGCGGCACGTACGCCAGCAGGCCGTCGCGGTCGTAGACGGTGTCCACCAGATACGGCAGCGGAATGCGGCCGTCGTTGACCACCGCGGCGGCAATCATGGCGCCGTGCAACGGGCTTAGGGTGGCGGTGCGGGTGAAGCCGGAGCCAATCTCGGCAAGCCGCCAGTCGTCATCACCGATGCGCGCGGCGCCGCCGGGGATTTCCACATCGCTTTGCCACGAGCGGTTGAAGCCGAAACGGTCCAGATACTCATCCAGCGCCTCGCGCCCCAGCGTGTGCATGCCGACGCGTCCGAACACCGGGTTGACCGAATAGGCGAATGCGTTGCGAAACCTGACGCGGCGCGTCCAGCGGTTTTTGTCCAACTGGCGCACCTGGTCCTCATGCAGGGTGTTGGACTTGCCGTTGTAGGGCATGATGGAATCCGGCTCAAGTTTGCCGAGGTCAATGGCGGCGGCGGCGGTGACGATCTTGAGCACCGAGGCGGCGGGGAAAGTGGTGCGCGCCGCGAGGTTGCCGAGTTCCTTATCGCCGCGAATGTAGTCCACCATGCACAAAATCTTCCCGCTCACCGGATCCACCGCGGCGAAAGCGGCGTAGTCCGGTTTGTGCTTGAGGTAGATGTCCTTGACCGCCGCCTCCAGGGCCGGGTCCACCGTGTAACGAAAGCGCGCCGCAAAAACCCCCTCGGGAGAGGCCAGCGGCAAGGTTTCCGGATACTGCCCGCGCCTAAAGAAATCGCTCAGTGTGCGCGACAGGTCGGCGCGCGCCACGCGCGAAACTTCGGTCACCGACGCCTGCGGCGTCAGCACCTCAAGAGGCCACCAGGACAGCGCCAGCAGCCCGACGCCCAGGGACGACCAGAACACCGCCCCGCGCCGCGCCACCCGCGCCACCACCCGCAACGCCCCCCGCGGCCGCGACCGCCGCAACCGCAGCCTCCACCGCCGCCGCCGTGCGGCCGAGTCAACAGTGATTCCGCGGGGAGATTGGGGCAACAGAAACATGGTTTGAGTCGCGTGGCCTAGTGGGGGTGATGGTAGCAGAAATTGGGGCGGCGGGGAAAGGGCAAAGGCCATCCCAAACCGCCTCCATCCCCTTCACCTCCCGGGCTTGCGCCGGCCAATCTATAAAACAACCCGCCGCCGCTTTCAACCCTTGACCCCCACCTCCCAAACCGCCATCATTCCCCACCCATGGCCACCGGCAACCCACCCATAACAAAAGCGGTGCTCGCCTATTCCGGCGGGCTGGATACCTCCATTATTCTTAAGTGGTTGCAGGACGCCTACGCTTGCGAGGTGGTGACCTTTACCGCCGACATCGGCCAGGGCGACGACCTTTCCGCGGCGCGGGACAAGGCGGCGGCGCTTGGCGTGCGCGACTGCCGGGTGGCGGACTTGCGCGGGGAGTTTGCGCGCGATTATGTGTTTCCCATGTTCCGCGCCAACGCCTTATACGAGGGCGAATACCTGCTCGGCACCGCCATCGCCCGGCCGCTAATCGCCAAGCGCCTGGCCGCCGCCGCCGAAGAGTGCGGCGCCGACGCCGTGGTGCACGGCGCCACCGGCAAGGGCAACGACCAGGTGCGCTTTGAACTGGCCATCCACGCGCTCAGCCCGCGGTTGCGGGTGG
>RKSH01000194.1 GCA_007570945.1 Gammaproteobacteria bacterium
TGCTGGATGACCACCCGGTGCAGTCGCCCGCCGCCACGCGGTGGATACGCCGGGAATGCAGTCCGCGGTCGCCAGGCTTCATTAATCACATCGTGCTCTGCGAATTGACATGGGTGTTGCGCGGCAGACTCTCGCGCCGACAAGTTGCAGACTTGCTCAAGCACTTGCTGCATTGCCCCGAGTTCCGCCTCCAAAACCCCGAAATGGTATGGCGCGCAGTGGCCGCTCATGAGCAACACAACCACGACATCGCCGACACTCTGATTAACGCCACCAACCGCGACCACGGCTGCACCGCCACCGCCACTTTCGACCAGCGCGCCTCACGGGCGGCGGGGTTTGTGCTGGTGCATTGACTGCTCAGAAAAACACCCGCTGATTAAACACATTCTGCAAAAAGAACAGCGCGATGAAGCACAGCAAGGCTGAGATGAGCGGCGTTGTCACCCAGCCGGCGGCGATGGCGGCCAGGGTGCGCCAGCGGATGTTGCGGCGGTTGTGGAGCAGGCCGAGGCCCACCACGGCGCCGACCACGGCTTGCGAACTGGATACCGGCACCAGCGGGATGGTGGGCAGGCCGGCGCCGGCAAGCAGCGACTCCAGGCCGCGCGAGGCGAACATGAACAGCACCACCGAGTGCGCCACCACCACCACCCACGCCGCCACCGCCGACATCTCCGACAGTCCGCGTCCCACCGTCATCATCACCCGCTTGGAATAGGTGAACACGCCGACGCTGATGGCGACGGCGCCGAGCAGGAAAAGTTGCTGCGCCGAACTCATGCCGATGCCGCCGGCGCTGAACGTGGTGAACGGTGAAACCGGCACAAACACGCCCATGACATTGGCGATGTTGTTGGCGCCCAGGCTGTAGGCGCCGAAAGCGCCGGCGGCGATGAGGGCGGCGCGGGCCAGGGCGTCCTGGCGCAGCAGGTGCAGGCGCGCCCGGCGCAGGACGGCGGCGGTGGCCTGGTAGAGCGGAACGGCGATGATGCCGGCGACCAGCGGGCAGACCGCCCAGGTGCCGACGATTTTGGTCAGCGTGGCGGTGTCGGTGGCGGCGCCGCTGAACAGGTTCCAGCCGATGATGGCGCCGACGATGGCCTGGGTGGTGGACACCGGCAGGCCGGCGCGGGTCATGGCGTAGACCGTGGTGGCGGCGGCGAGGGCGGCGGTGAACGCGCCGGGCAGGGCGTTGATGCTGCCCAGTTTACCGAGCGTCCCGGCGGCGCCGGCGCCGCTGATGACGGCGCCCAACACCACGAAAATGCTGCACACAACGGCCGCGGTGGTGAACCGCACCATGCGGGTGCCCACCGCGGTGCCGAAGACGTTGGCGGCGTCGTTGGCGCCCAGGGACCAGCCGAGAAACAGGCCGCTGGCGAGGAACAGAAAGACGGTGAAATCCATGCGCGCGCCCAGGCGGCGGCCCCAGGCCAGCCTCAGATCTTGCGTTTAATGGCGTAAATCGCCAGGCCGTCGGCCACGTCCTCCGCGGTGTTGGCGATGATGTCGATCTTCTCCACGAAATAGGCGAGGTGGCGTTTGTGGGCAAGCTCCAGGTCGTGGCCGAAAATCTGCCGTTGCAGCGAGGTGCTCAGGGTGTCGGCCTGGGTTTCGTAGAACATCACCTTGCTGTTGTGGTCGCGCACCGCCTGGGTGTCGCGAAAAAACGCGCGCGCCGACGCCACCGCCGACTCCACGCAGGTGATGACGGTGGCGGTGAGTTGGCGGAAGCCGTCGTTGAACTGCCGCGGAATGGCCGGCTGCTGGATGGAAAACCGGAACAGGTTGCCCTCGTACATGTTAATCAGGTTGTCCATATCCTCCAGCAACCGCAACACGTCACCGCGCGCCTCGGGAATTAGCGTCTGCGCATACAACTCGGTCTCCACCGCGCGCCGCAGGTTGTCGGCGCGGCTTTCCACTTTTTCCTCGTCGCGCAAAAAGTCTTCAAACTCCCGGCACGCGCCGTGACCGAGGTAGGTGTCCACCGCGCTCTTAAAAATAAGTCCGGCCTCCACCACCTTGTCCAGAAATTCATCAATCTGCCCCTCCAGCACCCGAGTGCGGCCAAAAAGGGAGGACGGTTTTTGCACAAGTTGCATGGCGAGGGTGAGGGTTCGGCTTTTGCTTTCGTCTTGCAATATAAAAAATTCTCCCGCGCCGGTCAACAAGCCGATGCCGTTGATGCGGCCGGCAAAGTTGCAGTCACCCACCGCGCTTCATCCACGCCAGAAACCCCGCCACATCGGCCCCGGCCTCCAGCCCTGCCAGTAAATCTTTTCACCGTCGCGCCAGTGCATGGTGGGCGTCGCCATGGGCTGGCCGTCGATGGCGTAGCCCACGTGGCAGAACATGGCGTCGTCGATAAATTTGCGAATCACCGCCGGGTCGTAGCGCGCCTTGTGCGGGGTGCGGCGGACGCGTACGCGGTCGGAAAAGGGGCGGTGTTCACTCATCGTGTTATGATAACAAAATGGCGCGGCACCTGGTGGAAGCGGCGGAACTTCATGCGATGCTGAACGCGCCGCATCTGCGGCTGTTTGACTGCCGCTTTTCCCTCGCCGACCCGCGGCGCGGCCGCGCCGATTACGATGCCGGCCGCATCGCCGGCGCGCTGTTCGTTCACCTTGACCATGACCTTGCGCAAAACCCCGGCGGCGGCCGCGGCCGTCACCCGCTGCCGGCGATGCAGAAGTTTGTGCGCACTCTGCGCCGCCTCGGCCTCACCGCCGGCGACCATGTGGTGGTTTACGATGACGCCGGCGGCGCCATTGCGGCGCGGATGTGGTGGATGCTGAGATGGGCCGGGCATGAGTCGGCGCGGCTGTTGAACGGCGGATT
>RKSH01000196.1 GCA_007570945.1 Gammaproteobacteria bacterium
CGGTTCGTCCAGCAACAGCACGCTGGGCTCGGCGGCCAAGGCCCGGGCAATGGCCACCCTTTGCCGCTGGCCGCCGGATAATTCGTTCACCATCTTTTCGCCCTGCCCGGGCAGCGCGATTAACTCCAGCAGCTCATCGGAGCGCTTGCGCCGCTTGGCCGCGCTGACGCCGCGCACTTCCAGCGCGAAGGTGATGTTCTCCCACACCGTCATCAGCGGGAACAGCGCGAGGTTCTGGAATATCAGCGCGGTCGGCCGCTTGTTCGGGCCGATGCCGGCCATGTCCCGGCCGCCGATGAGGACGCGCCCTTCGCTGGGACTGAGAAAACCCGACACCGCCCGCAACAGCGTGGTCTTGCCGCAGCCGGACGGCCCGAGAAAACTGAAGAACTCACCCTGACGAATGTCGATGTTGACTTCGCGCGCGGCGACGAATTCACCGAAGCGAATCCACACATTTTCCAATGTGACTGCCGCGCTCACGATTCACCCCCGCCGCGCAACGGCCGTCACCAAAGGCTCAGGCGTTGACAAACCGGTTGCGGTATTCGGTGCGCACATCCGCATACCACTGCGGCTCCAGCGGCCACGGGTTCAGGTTGGCAAGCGCATTGCCCGGATAGGCCTCGGCGAAGTTTTTCTTGTAGGTGTCGCCGGCGAATTTATCGGCGCCGATGACCGCCGAGTTGTAGCCATGCTTGTCGATGGCCTCGCCGGCCGGCTTCGGCCGGTAGCAGAAGTCGATGAACTCGTAGACGGCGTCGATATTTTCCGCCGCAACCGACAGCGACATTCCGTCCACCCAGGCCATGGCGCCTTCTTTCGGTGCCTGGTAGTTCACCGGCTCGCCGGCGTTTTTCAACGCCAGCGGCGGACCGTCCCAGGTCTGGCCGACCACCACGCCTTCGTTCAGCAGGCCGTTTTTCTGACTGTCGGCGTCGTTCCAGAACAACTTGATTTGCGATTTGCGCGCGATGCAGAAGTCGGTGATGCGCTGCCACACCGGCCGCATCGCCGCCTCGCTGCGATAGGCGTTCCACACATCGCCGGGCTCGAGTTGGCCGATGGTCTCCATATACAAACCCGCGCCAAGCATGCCGCTGTGCGGGCGAATCATGGTCTTGCCCTCGACCTCCGGATGCCAGATGTTGCCGTAACTGGGCACGCCGCCGTCCGGCGCCCACAAATCGGTACGCCAGCCGATGGCCTCGGTGCCCCAGATGTGCGGCAGCCAGTGGGAGCCTTTGTCGCCGAAGTTCCACTCGACGTCGCCGACCCTCAGCATCGCCTTGTTGACGTTGTCCAGGTTTTTGATGCGGCCGTAGTCAAACGGCTGCAACAGGTCAAGGTCCACCCACTGCCCGGAGCGCAGGTTGGTGGGCGAGCAGATGTCCACGCCGCGCCCCTTGGTCGCTTTCATCTTGTTGATGATTTCCTCGTTGGAGCCGATGCCGGTGTGGTTCACCTGGATGCCGGTCTCATCGGTGAACTCGGCCAAAAAATCCGCCGGCAGATAGTCCGACCACATCAGAATGTTCAATTCACCGGCCGCCAGGGCGCGCGAGCTGAGCACCCACGGCCCCACCGCCGCCGCCGAGACCGCCGTTGTGGTCGCCGCGGTTGCGCCGCGCAAAAAACGCCGGCGCGAAATGCGCGGTGCGGCGTGTTTAGGATTTTGGTTTTTCATGATTCCCCTCCGCAAGTAAACAGCATTAAAAGAAGTGTTAAAACCCGGCCCCCGCGGCCACCGCCGCAGGCGGGTAAACCATGACCTTACCCCGCCCCGCCACCATGTGCAAGGGCGCCACCGCCGCCGCCGCGGGTGCAACCACCATTTCCGCCGGCGGCGGCACCACCGCCACACCCGGCCCGGCAATTTGCAGACTCAAACCACCATTCCCGGCGCCGCCGGCGGCGCGGTTCACTCCTCCGGCACGGTTTCCCGCACCGAGGGACGGTTTTCGACCTGTGACCACCAGGCGGCCAGCCGCGGGCGGCCGACGCGCCAGTCCTCGGCGGCAAAACGGAAATCCAGATAACCGAGGGCGCAGACGATGGCGATGTGGCCGATGTGAAACGGCTCGGGGCCGGCGGAAATTTCCGCTTCCAGCCAGTCCAGGGTGCGGCTGACGGCGGCTTGCTGGCGGTTGCGCCACGATTCCATCTGCAACTCCGGCGGCCGGCGGCCCTCCAGCAAGCGCAGGACGGCGGCGTCCAAAATGCCGTCAGCGGCGGCCTGCAAACGCAACGCGGGCAGGCGGGCGGCATGGCCGGCGGGAAATAATTTTCCCGGGGCAAGGGAATCCAGGTACTCGCAAATCACCGGCGAGTCAAAATACACTGTGCCGTCATCGGCGGTGAGCGACGGGACTTTGCCGAGCGGATTTTCTTTCGGCAAATCGGTGTCCGGGTCCCACGGGGCGGCCGGCGCCCGCGCAAGGGTGAGGCCCAACTCCTGGGCGGCGATGGTGACCTTGCGCACGTAGGGCGAGGTTGTGGAATAGCGCAGTTTCATTGGAAAACCTCCTCAGGGCGGCGGTTGGTGGCGGTGGTGATATTGCGCGGGTGGCGGGGTTTTGCTATAAAAACGCCGCCGCCCGGCGGGGCGGATTATACCAACTCGCGGAGATTTGGCATGGCCAGCAAAAAACAAACCGGCAAACAGAGGACGGCGGCAAAAAAAACCAAGCCGCCGACCATCCAGCGCAAGGCCGTTGCCGCCGCCGCCACAAAGCCGGCAAAAAAACGCGCGCGCAAAACAACGGTGAAGAAAACCGCCGGGGAGGCGCTGATTTTCGGCATCCGCCCCTACCGGCCGGACAAAAAAGAGGAATACATGAACCCGCGCCAGCGCGAACACTTTCGCTCCATTTTGGAAGCCTGGCGCGGGCAGTTGTATGACGAAGTGTCGCGCACCGTGCACAACATGCAGGACGAAAACATCAACCACCCCGACCCCAGCGACCGCGCCAGCCAGGAAACCGACATCGCCCTGGAACTGCGCAACCGCGACCGGGAGCGCAAACTGCTGCGCAAAATTTCCCAGTCCATGGCGCTGATCGACAGCGACGACTACGGATTTTGCGAAAAGTGCGGCGAGGAAATCGGCCTGCGCCGGCTGGAGGCGCGGCCCACGGCGACGCTGTGCGTGGACTGCAAAACCCTGGACGAAATCCGCGAGCGGCAGATGGCCTGAGCGCGCCTTGCGCCGCCGGTTCATGCGCCTGGTCTTCCGCAACGCCCGCATCGCGCTGCCCGGCGGCGCCACCGTGGACGGCGACCTCGCCTGCCGCGACGGTTTAATTGAAAGCGTCCAAACCGCCGGCGGCAACGGCGACGAGGAGGTGGACGCCGAAGGCAGGTTGCTGATGCCGGGCGTCATCGACGCGCAGGTGCACTTCCGCGACCCCGGCGCAACGCACAAGGAGGACCTGGGCAGCGGCTCCCGGGCCGCGGTGCGCGGCGGCGTGACCAGTTTTCTGGAAATGCCGAACACCAGTCCGCCGACGGTCAACCAGGACGCGCTGAACGCCAAGTTAAAAACCGCCGCGCAAAAGTGCGTCGCCAACTACGGTTTTTTCATCGGCGCCACGCCGGACAACCTCAAAGAAATCAACACCGCCGCCCCGGCGTGCGGGATTAAGGTGTTCATGGGCTCCAGCACCGGCAGCCTGCTGGTGGACGACGAGCGCGACCTGGAAAAAATCTTCGCGGATGGCGAGCGGCTTATCGCGGTGCACGCAGAGGACGAACAGCGCATCCGCCGGCGCATGGCGCGGTTCAAAAAAGACCACGCCGGCAAAAAAATGCCGCCGCGGTTGCACACGGAAATTCGCGACGAGCATTGCGCCGCGGCGGCCACCGAAAAAATTCTCGCGCTGGCGCAAAAATACGGCCGCCGCCTGCACATTCTGCACCTGTCCACCGCCGGCGAGGTTGCGCGGTTGCGCGAGGCAAAACCGCCGTGGGTGAGCGCCGAGGCGGTGCCGAACCACCTACTGCTCAACACCGCCGATTACGCAACGCAGGGGACGCTGGTGCAAATGAACCCGCCGCTGCGCGAGGCCTTCCACAACCGCGAGTTGTGGCGCGGGCTGAAGGACGGCGTGCTGGACATCATCGCCACCGACCACGCGCCGCACACGCTGGAGGAAAAGTCGCGCCCCTACCCCGACTCGCCGTCGGGCACGCCCGGCGTGGAGACATCGCTGCCGCTGATGCTCACCGAGATGGCGAACCGCCGCTGCAATCTCGGCGACATTCTGCGCTGGATGTGCGAGGGGCCGGCGCGGCTTTACCGCATCGCCAACAAGGGGCGCATTGAGCCGGGCATGGACGCCGACCTGGCGCTGGTGAACACCGACGACTACAAGTTGCTCACCGATGCCGACACTTTCACCCGCGCCAACTGGTCGCCGTTTTCCGGCCGGTCGCTCACCGGCTGGCCGGTGTACACGGTGGTCGGCGGGCGCATCGCATATGACAACGGCGCCATCCGCCCCGGCGCGCGCGGCGCGGCACTGCAATTTAACTGAGCGTGTGTTTAAGCCGCGGCCGGCATTCCGCAACCGCCACTTGCAGACGCTGTGGCCCGGCCTGTTCCGCCGCCGCCCGCGCCCGCGCTTTCGCCGTGAAATCCTGGCCACGCCGGACGGCGATTTTCTCGACATTGACTGGCTGAACGAAACCGGCGCGCCGCCGGTGGTCCTGTTGCACGGTTTGGAGGGCAGTTCACGCTCACCCTATATTCGCGGCTTGGCAAAGGCGCTGGCGGCGAAGCAATTCTGCGTCGCGGTGATGCACTTTCGCGGTTGCGGCGGCCGGCCGAACCAAAGGCCGCGCGGCTACCATTCCGGCGAGACCGGCGACCTGAATTTTTTTATCGGCGTACTCCGCCGGCGGTTCCCCGGCCGCCGCCCGGCCGCGGTCGGGTTTTCATTGGGCGGCAACGTTCTGCTGCGCTACCTGGCGCGCGGCGATGTGGACGATGCGCTGTTTGCGGCGGCCGCGGTGTCGGTGCCGTTTGACCTGGCGCAAGCGGCGGACAACCTGCGGCAAGGCTTTGCGCGTTTCTACCAGTGGTGGTTGCTGCGCGCGATGAAGCGCAGCCTGCGAAAAAAATTCCGCGCGGTGGCGATGCCGTTTCCCCGGCCGCCGCTGCGCGCGATTAAAAACTTCCGCGACTTTGACAACGCCTTCACCGCGCCGCTGCACGGTTTTGCCGGCGCCGAGGATTACTACCGCCAATGTGGCAGCGCCGGCGTCCTGCACCGCATCCGCATTCCGACTTTGCTGATTCAAGCCCGGGACGACCCGTTCACCGGCGCCGTCGACCCCGGCCCGCTTGCGCCATGTGTGCGCGCCGAGTTCAGCCGCCACGGCGGCCACGCCGGCTTTGTCGCCGGCAACCCGCTCAGCGCGCCGTGCTACTGGCTGGACCGGCGCATTGCGGATTTTCTTCTGGAACAACGGCGGCACCCGGAGCCCCGCCGGCAGCTTAGAACACTTCCAGAAACTTAACCGTCACCATCGCCGCGTTGGCGGCGGCGAGTTGGGAGAAGATTTCAATTTCATTGCGCCGGCCGCCGCCGCCGGCCAGGTCCGAGATGGAGCGGAAAGCAATGAAGGGAACGGCGTTGATGTGGGCCACCGCGGCCACCGCGCCGGATTCCATATCCAGCGCGTTGACGCCGTTGCCGGCGCCGTCCTGAAAATTATTCCACACCCATTCGCGGTATTGCTTGTTGTTCACAAAAGTGGGCCCGGAAACGCCGCGCCCGCCGGTGTGCACCCGCGGGTGGGCGGACAGACAGCGGCCGGCGGCGTCGCAGCGCGCCAGTTGCACGGTCGCCGCCGCTTTGCGCGCGGCGGCCATCATCAATGGGTCCACTTGAAACCAGAATTTGGCCTCGGTGCGGTCGGCGGCGCCGCCCTTGCGCGTGACATGTATGCGCTGCGGAAACATCATGCCGAAGTTGCCGAAGTCGCGGGTCTGCCACGGCGTCAGCGTCCACTCGCCGCCGCCATCACCGTGGGCGAAAGTTTGCTTTTGGTAGTTGGCCCACTCGGCGGGGACCGCCACGTCGCCGAGGTTGAGTTGCGGGTTGACGCCGCCGGCGATGCCGCTGAACACGATGTGGCCAATGGGGAAGCGCTCCAGCGCCAGTTGCGCGCTCAGGGTGGCGTTGATGATGGACACGCCGGACAGAAACAGCACCACCGGCTTGCCGGCCAGGGTGCCGGTGGTGAAGGTCTTGCCGTTGATGACGTGCGCGCGCGGCTGTTCCACTTGCGCCAGCAGCGCCTCCAGTTCCCCGGCAAAAGCGGAAACCACGGCAATGCGCCGGCCGCCCTCACCCTCACCGTGCGGCGCGCAAGCGGCCAACGCAACCGTCACCGCCGCCAGCAATGCCGTCTTAATAAAATTCACCGCGCTTGAGTATAACCATCTCGGC
>RKSH01000215.1 GCA_007570945.1 Gammaproteobacteria bacterium
CAGCTCCCCATCCCCATTCACCGCGGCACAACGAACACACTCCTCACCCAACAAAAAACCGCAACCCCCACAATGCCGACGACCCGCAACATTCCAAACACCGCAAACAGAACAACGCATTAGACCGCCACCGGGCAAACCTCAGCGGAAACTCCAAGCAGAAAACGGAACGGCCTCCGCAGAACCGGAAAAGTCTGCGGAGAAAAAAACGGCGGGGAACATGCGACTCCGGCGGACGGCTGGGATGAGCATCATTCTAGCAAAACCACGGCGCTAAGACAACCCCCGCCGATGGCGTTATAATCCCGCCCATGCTTCTGGAATTCGCCAAACAAAACTGGCATCTCTTTGCCGCGCTGGCGGCGATAATTTTGCTGCTGTTAGTGGAGCCGTTGCGGCGGCGCAGCAGCGGGGCGCGGGGGATTTCGGCGCTGGAGTTGCCGCGCATTGCCGGGCACCGGTCGGGGGTGGTGGTGGATGTCTCCGATGCGGCCGATTACAAACAGGGGCATATCAGCGGCGCGATGAACATTCCCCTCAAGGAGTTGCCGGCGCAAATCGGGCGGCTGAAAAAACACCTCAAGTCGCCGGTCATCCTCACCTGCCGCAGCGGCGTCCACGCGCCCAAGGCGGCGGCGGTGCTGCGCAGAAATTCTTTCACCGACCTGTACACCCTGAGCGGCGGCATCGCGGCGTGGAGCAAGGAAAACCTGCCGCTGGAAAAATAAAACGGGCGCGCCATGATTCAAATTAAAAAAATCTACGCCAAGTCGCTGTCTTTCCAGTCGCCGGCCGCGCCGGCCGTCTTTGAGGGCAAGACGGTGTCGCCGGACATTGACATTCACATTCACCTGTCCAACCAGAAAGTGGCCGCGCCGGAACAGTGCTTTGAGGTGACCATGAAAGTCACCGCCACGGCCAAGAACGGCGGCGCCACGGTGTTCTCCGCCGAGGTGCAGCAGGCGGGGATTTTTCGCATTGACGCCGAGGGTGGGGACCTCGCCGCCGCGCTGGAGACCGCCTGCCCCAATGTGCTGCTGCCGTTTGCCCGTGAGGCCATCACCGGAATGGCCGGCAAGGGCGGTTTTCCGCCGCTGTTAATTAACCCCATTGACTTCGCCGCCATGCACCGCAGCCGCCGGGCGCGGGACAAAACCCCGGCCGCCGCGCCGAAGCGCGCGCGCGGCAAATCCGGCAATGGCAAAACCCCACCGAAGAGCAAAGCCGGCTGATTCGCACATCGCCGTGGTCGGCGCCGGCTCCTGGGGCACCGCGCTGGCGCTGGCGGCGGCGCGCAACGGATGGACGGTGAGTTTGTGCGCGCGCGATGCCGCCGCCGCCGAAACCATGCAGCGTGAACGCCGCAATGCGCGCTACCTGCCCGGCCACCGTTTCCCCGACTCGTTGCGCGTGGTTTGCGGCCTGCCGGCGCTGGCGCGTGACGCGCGCAATTTTTTGTTGGCGCTGCCGAGCCGCGGTTTTGCCGAAGCGGCGGCGGCGGTGGCCGCGGCGCGCGGTGAAGTCGAGGGTGAGGGCGGCGGCGAGACCATCCTCGCCTGGGGCACCAAAGGTTTTGAACCGCAAAGCGGCCGCCTGCTAAGCGAGGTGGCGGCCGAGGTCGCGCCGCGCCTGCGCCATGCCGCGGTGTCGGGGCCCAGTTTCGCCGCCGAATGCGCGGCCGGCAAGCCCACCGCCCTCAGCGTCGCCGCCGCCTGCGCGTCCACCGCCGCCACCGTCGCCGGCTGGCTGCGCAACGACCACCTGCGCGTGTACACCGGCGACGACATCACCGGCGTGCAGTTGGGCGGCGCCATCAAGAACATCATGGCCATCGCCGCCGGCATCAGCGACGGCCTGGACCTCGGCGCCAACGCCCGCGCCGCGCTGCTCACCCGCGGTCTCGCCGAGTTGGCGCGCCTGGGCGCCGCCCTCGGCGGCCGCGAATCCACCCTGCGCGGGCTGGCCGGCGTCGGCGACCTCATCCTCACCTGCACCGACGACCAGTCGCGCAACCGCCGCGTCGGCATCGGACTCGGCCGCGGCTTTGCCCTGGACAACGTGCTCAAGGAAATCGGCCAGGAAGCCGAGGGCGTCACCGCCGCGCGCGCCTTGTACCCGCGCATCAAGAACCTCGGCGTGGACATGCCCATCACCGAACAGGTGTACCGGGTGCTGTTTGAGAACGCGGCGCCGCGCGATGCGGTGCGCGCGCTGCTGCAGCGGCGCGCCACCAGCGAGGCATGAATCAGAACGGCTTGACCACCGTCAGCACCGCTATCGCCATCAGAAAAACCACCGGCACCTCGTTAAACCAGCGGAAGAAGACATGACCGCGGCGGTTGCGGTCGCATTTAAAGTCGCGCAAATATTTTCCGCACGCCGCGTGGTAAACCGCCAGCGCGGCGACCAACAGAAGTTTCACCTGCAACCAGCCGCCGCCGGCGCCCGCCGCCAGCCATAACCACACCCCGCTGGCCACGGTGAGCAATGCGCCCGGCGTCATGATGCCGAAATACAGTTTGCGCTCCATCACCTTGAAGCGCTCGCGGCTCACGCGGTCATCGCTCAGCGCGTGGTAGACGAACAGGCGCGGCAGGTAGAACAGCCCGGCGAACCAGGTCACCATAAAAACGATGTGGAACGCCTTGAGCCAGAGCAGCACGGTTCAACCGGCGTGCATTTTGTCCACCAGCGCGCGCACTTTGCCCAGGTCCACCGCGCCGATGGTGTGCAGCACGATGCGGTTGTCGGGCGCGATGAGGAACGTGGTGGGCGTCAGTCGCACGTCGCCGAACAGGCGCGCCAGGCGGCCGGCGGAATCCATGGCGACGTGGTACGGCAGTTCACGCGAGCGGACAAACTCGCGCACCGCGGCCTCGTCATCGTGCGGCATGGCCACGGCGATGATGCGCAGGCGGCCGCCGGAGTCGCGGTGCAGTTGCGCCAGGTGCGGCGCCTCATGGCGGCAGGTGATGCAGTCGGTGGCCCAGAAAGTGACCAAAGTCGGCGCGCCGCCGCCGGCCACCGTCGCGCCGCCGATGGTGGCCACCCGAAACTCGGGCGCCGTCGCACCGCCGCCGTCCCACCACCACACCCCGCCGCCGGCAATGGCCAAGGCGGCGATGCAAACGGCGATGGCGCGGTCGCGGAGTTTCATCCGGCCATTGTGGCATGCGCCGGCGGCGGGGTGAACTCCGCCAGCAGGTGGTCCAACATTGCAAAGCCGCGCGCGGTGGTCTTGATGTTGTTTTCGGTTTGCGCCAGAAGCGCGGCCGGGCGCGGGGCGTTGATTGCACTTTGCAAACGGCGCCGCCGCAGGCCGGTGCGCTCGGTGAACAACGCCGGATGGAAGCCATCCACCAGCCGCAGCGCGTTCATCAAAAACTCCAGCGGCAGCTCACCGCCGCGCAAAAGCCGCCGCCCGGCAATGGCGCCCTCACCGCCGGCGCGCTCCATGTAACGGCGCGGATTCCTGACCCGGTGTTCACGAATGATGCCGCCGCCGCCGCTGAGTTTGGCGTGGGCGCCGGCGCCGAAGCCGAGGTAGTCGCCGAAGCGCCAGTAATTTAAGTTGTGCCGGCAGCGAAAACCGTCGCGCGCGTGGGCGGAAACCTCATAGCGGCGGTGGCCGGCGGCATCCAGTTGCTCCGCAATGCGCTGCCACATTGCGGCGGCGGCGTCCTGGTCCGGCAGCGGCGGCGGTCGGCGGTGGAAAACGGTGTTCGGTTCAATGGTGAGTTGGTAAACGCTGAGGTGCGCCGGCGACAGCGCCACCGCTTGCGCCACATCGGCGGCCGCCGCGGCCGCGCCCTGGCCCGGCAGCGCGAACATTAAATCCACGTTCACATTGGTGAAGCCGGCGCCATGGGCGGCGGTGACGGCGCGCACCGCATCGGCGGCATTATGCACGCGGCCGATTGCGCGCAGGGAGCGGTCGTTGAAACTTTGCGCGCCGATGGACAGGCGGTTGACGCCGGCGGCGCGGTAGCCGCGAAAACTTTTGCGCTCGGCGGCGCCCGGGTTTGCCTCCACGGTGATTTCCACGTCAGCGGCAAAAGAAAAATTTTTATCCAGCGCGTGCAAAATTTTTTCAATCTGCCGAGGCGCAAACAAACTCGGCGTGCCGCCGCCGAAGAAAACCGACTGCAGCGGCCGCGAGGGTGAGGGTGAAAGCCGCGCCGCGGCCCACGCAATATCGCGCGCCACGGCGTCGGTATACGCATCAAACGGCGGCGCGCCATGCGCGGCGTGCGAATTAAAATCGCAGTAGGGGCATTTGCGAATGCACCACGGCAGGTGCACATATGCCGCCAGCGGAATCGCCGCCGCGTTCACGGTCACGGCGCCACCACGTTGCGCGGCGTGTTGGCGCGGTAGGCGGTGATGATGTCGGCGGCCTGGTCGGCCAACCGCTGGCGCGCGCCGAGACTTCCCCAGGCGGTGTGCGGCGTGAGCAGCAGGTTGGGAATGTCGCCGGCCAGCAGCGGGTTGCCGCCTTTCGGCGGCTCGGCGCTCAGGCAATCCACCGCCGCGCCGCCAATCACCCCGCGCCGCAGCGCATCGGCCAGCGCGGCCTCGTCAACGATGCCGCCGCGCGCGGTGTTAATCAGCAGCGCGTCCGGTTTCATCGCCGCCAGTTCGGCCGCACTGATGAGGCCGCGGGTTTGTTCACTGAGCGGGCAGTGCAGCGACAGCACATCGGCGCGCGCCAGCAGCTCGGCGAAGTCCAGCCGCCCCTTGCGCCTCACCGCGCCCGGCCGATTGCACAACAAAACCTCCATGCCCAGCGCCCGCCCGGCGCGCGCCACGCCCCGGCCCAGCGCGCCGTGGCCGATGATGCCCAGCGACCGGCCGTGCAACTCGCGCACCGGGTAATCCAGAAAACAAAACTGCCGCGACCGCGCCCACCGCCCGGCGCGCACCGCGGCATGGTATGCGGCAAGGTTGGTGGCCAGGGCGAGCATCAATCCCACCGTGTGCTGCACCACGGCCGGCGTCGCGTAGTTGCGCGCGTTGCAAACGGTGACGCCGCGCCGCGCTGCCGCGTCAAGGTCAATGTTGTCGGTGCCGGTCCCCGCCACCACGATTAGCGCCAGCCTGGGCGCGGCTTTGAGGTTGCCGGCGCCGATGCGCACTTTGCTGCTGACCACGACTTCCGCGTTCTTAATCCTGCGGTTCACCAGGCCCGCGGAAGTCGCCGCATAACTGTCCCAGGTCTCCAGCGCCTGCACCAGCGCCGCGCAATCCACATCGCCCAAATCAAAAGTCTCGCGGTCCAAAATCACACCGTGCATGGCGCGAGGATAGCACTTTCGCGGCCGGCGTCACCGCCGGGCCCGACTCAGGCCGCAAATCCCTGGCGCATTTTTTTCATCGCCTGCTGTTCAATCTGGCGGATTCGCTCCGCCGAGACTTGGTATTTGCGGGCCAGGTCGTGGAGCGTGGCCTTGTCCTCGGCCAGCCAGCGGCTGGTGATGATTTCACGGCTGCGCGGGTCCAGGGACTGCAGCGATTTTTTCAACTGCGCGCTGCGCAAGTCGGCCTCACCGGCGTCACTGAGCGCGCGCGCCGGGTCGTGGCGGCTGTCGCCGAGGTAGTTTTCCGGCGACGGGGTGAACTCGTCGTCGTCGCTGGCCGGCGGGCCGTTGAACGCCACGTCATAACCGCCCAGGCGCGACTCCATCTCGCGCACGGTGTCTTTGGAGACCGAAAAATCCTCGGCCAAATTGCCGACTTCGTCGTCGCTCAGCCGGCCGAGATGGTGTTTGGATTTGCGCAGGTTGAAAAACAATTTGCGCTGCGCCTTGGTGGTGGCGACTTTGACGATGCGCCAGTTGCGCAGGATGAAGTCGTAAATCTCGGCGCGCACCCAGTGAATGGCGAATGAGATTAGCCGCACCTGACGGTCGGGGTCGTAGCGCTTCACCGCTTTCATCAGGCCGATGTTGCCTTCCTGAATTAAATCGGCCAGCGGCAGGCCGTAGCCGAGAAACCCGCGCGCCGCGTAAATCACATAGCGCAGGTTGCTCACCACCAATTGCCGCGCCGCGTCCAGGTCGTTCTTGTCGCGGTACCGCCGCGCCAGGCCCATCTCTTCCTCGGCGCTCAGCACCGGCGCGTTGTTGGCGGCGTGAATAAAGGCCGACAGCCCCTGGCCGCCCCTGAGGTCCACGGCGACCGGCACCGCCGCCGTGGTGTCTTTGCTGTTTTGTGTGGTCATCATGCCCTCCCTCCCGCACCGGGATTGTGTTGGTCTTTGTGAGTCTTGGACAAGAATTTTAGCACTCTTCTACTCAGAGTGCTAAATTTTTCTGATTTTTTTCACCAGGCCAAACTTCGCCGAAAACCACCCAAAAATCGCCAAAATATCCCCATCACCGCCCCCGTCCGCCGCTATACTCCCGCCATGCCCGCCACCGCCCCCGC
>RKSH01000125.1 GCA_007570945.1 Gammaproteobacteria bacterium
CCCCCCCCCCGGAGGAAAATATGTCGCTCGCAAGATGTTCGGCATTTTGGCGTCGCGAGCGAAAAAGGTGGACGATCCGCGCATCAATACCAATAATTTCGTTAACCGAATTCGCGGCGAAGTCCCGGGCATAACCTGGGAAATCACCGAGGTTTTACTCAAGCCAATCGAACACTATTGCGACCACAAAAATTTACCGTTGCTATCCGCCTTGGTGGTCCTTTCGGACGGCTCCCATATCAGTTTCCCGGCGGAATCTTTCAGCAAAAAACTCCCCGTATGGCGTAAAGTGAGGGCGGCGCGGCGCCTACTGGATGGGGCGAAACCTTTACTCGCCGAATGGCGCGGCGGAACCCCGGTGGCGTGGTTTGGTCAAAAAAACGGAGTCCCTTTCTGGCGCGTCCGCCGCCACCACCGCCGCGCGCGCCAGAAGGCGTGGTTTGGTCAAAAAAACGGAGTCCCTTTCTGGGAATTTCCGCTCACCGAGTCGCTCAAGGATTGGCATCGGCGGTATTGGCGGAAAACAAGCCAAGTGTGGCAAAAAATTGACACTGCTATGGCGGAAGCGGAATTTCGCCAGTGGCTGGAAAACCGGGAATATGGCCGGTTTGACTTGGAAGATGACCGGTTTGAATGGCCGTCAACCGTGGCGCATCCGCATCCCGGCCCATTCATCGAGCCGGGAGTGCTTTCCTCCTTGTTTGGCAAAACACTTTCCATAAAGCATCGCGAAGGACTCTTTGCCTACGTCGGCTATCACGTCGGCAAAACCAACGGCAAGCCGGATGATGACCGGAAAGAAACTCTGGATTGGATATTTCACAGCAAATTGCCGCACGTCAACAGCGATTCATACATGGCGGAATTTGGCGACCCCAAATCGTGTCAGTGCTTGCAGAAAATGGCGAATTTTTTGGCAGCGCAAGCCAGAAATTATTCGCGCAATGATATGCGCGATTATTCGATGGCTATCGGTCACTACATACAGGATTTGGAGTACTTGTATCACCGATATTACGTCGGCAAATGCGATTTTCATACCACCCTCGATGGTTTCGAGTGGCCGGATTTGTCGGACTTGCAAGCGGAGCTTGTGGAATTCGAGCAACAAAAACTGCAGGATGAACTGCAGAACGAACTGCGGCGCCTAAGATTGGAAGAATGGCGCATCGCGGAAGAATCTGCCGCCATAAAAAAGCAGCAAGATGAACTGCAAAAAGAATTGCAGTATGAGCTGCGTCTCTTCAGAATACGCGAATATCGCCTGAAAGAGCGTGAAGAACAGCGCACCGACAAACCGCCATCCTTGGCGAAATGGATATTCATAATCATCGGCGTTGCGGCCATCGCGCTTTTATGGCTGCTATGGTGATTTGTCGGGCGCGCCGGGGGAGTGCAGGATTCGCACCCCCAACAGTCTCCTTGACCGTCACCGACGACGACGGAATCGACGCCGCCAACCTGCCCCACGGCGAGTGGCGGTTCTGAGCGGCGGTTACACCACCAGGAAAATAAAAACCGGCAGCGTCGCCATCGAGCACAGAGTCGCCGCCACCACCGCCGTGGTCACCGCCTCGGTGGACGCGCCGTAATATTTGGCGAACAAAAACACATTAATCCCCGGCGGCGCGGCGGCGACGATTACCACGATGGCCAAAGTCAAATCGTCCAGCGCAAGCAGCAAGCCGCCGAGCAGCACCAGCAGCGGGTGGGCGAAGATTTTGAGCAGGCCAATCACCGCCGCCGCGCGCAGCGACGCCGCGATGCGGAAGTTGCTCAGGGTCAAGCCCATCACAAACAGCGCGCATGGAATCGCGGTCTTCGCCGCCAGGCCGGCGGCGCCGGCGAGCGCGCCCGGCAGCGACAGGCCGGCCATGTTGCCGGCAAAGCCGAGGGCCAGGCCGAGCACGATGGGGTTGGTGCACAAACGGCGCGCACTGCGCAGCACCGAGTTGGCGGCGGAGGTTTGGGCGCCGCCGGGCCGCCCGCCGGACAACTCCAGCACGGTGGTGATGACCGGAAACATCAGCAGCGAATGCATGCCGAGCAGCAGAAACAGCGGCAACGTGGCGCGCCCGCCCAGCGCGTTCAGCGTCAGCGGCAGGCCGAACAGCCAAGTGTTGGAGTAGGCCGAGGCGAAGCCGAACATGCTGCAACTCTTGGCCGCCAGCGCAAAAAACCGGCGCGCGGCAAAAGCGCCGGCAAAGAACACCGCGGCCGCCGCGGCAAAATACACCGCCAGATAACCCCACGAAATCTGCGCCGGAAACCGCGCCTGCAGCAAACTTTCAAACAACATCAGCGGCAACAGCGCGTTGAACACCACGGCTGAAAGAATTTTTTCCACCCGCCCGCCGGCCAGCCCGAACCGCCCGCACACATAGCCCAGCAGCACCATGCCGAAAACCGGCGCGACGATAAAAAGAATGGCGGCGGCGGTTTGCATCGGCGGCGGTTCAGCCGGCGCGAGCCGCGCAAAAATCCGCGGCGAATTTTTTATAACAACCGGCGGCGATGGCGGCGCGAATTTCTTTCATCAGCCGCTGGTAGAAAAAAAGATTGTGCAAGGTGCCGAGCCGCGCGGCGAGGATTTCGTTGCAGCGGTAAAGGTGGCTAAGGTAGGCGCGGGAATAGTTGCGGCAGGTGCCGCAGGCGCAGTCCGCATCCAACGGCGCGGTGTCGGTGCGGTGGCGGGCATTGCGGATTTTAACGTCGCCGCGGGCGGTGAACAGCCAGCCGTTGCGCGCGTTGCGCGTCGGCAGAACGCAGTCAAACAGGTCCACGCCGCAGGCCACGGCAAACAGAATATCCTCCGGGCTGCCGACGCCCATCAGGTAGCGCGGCTTGCCGGCCGGCATGGACGGGGCGATGGCGCGCAGAATTTTTTGCATGTCCCCCTTGGGCTCGCCCACCGACAAGCCGCCGATGGCGTAACCGTCAAAACCGGCCGCCGCCAGGCCGGCCAAAGATGCGTGGCGCAGATGCGGGAACATGCCGCCCTGAATGATTCCAAACAACGCCGCCGGGTGCGCGCCGTGGGCGGCCTTGCACCGCACCGCCCAGCGCAGCGAGCGTTCCATGGAGCGGCGCGCCTCGCCCTCGCCCGCCGGCCAGCGGGTGCACTCGTCAAAAACCATCGCCACATCCGAGCCGAGCGCATGCTGGACGGCGATGGATTCCTCGGGGCCGAGAAAAACCTCGGCGCCGTCCACCGGCGACTTGAAGGTGACGCCGGCCTCGCGGTCCTTGCGCAAGCCGGCCAGACTCCACACCTGAAAGCCGCCGGAGTCGGTGAGGATCGGGCGCGGCCAGTGCATAAAATCATGCAGCGTGCCGTGGGCGCGAACCACCTCGCATCCGGGGCGCAGCATCAGGTGGAAAGTGTTGCCGAGAATCATCTGCGCGCCGCAATGCGCCAATTCCTCCGGCGTCATCGCTTTCACCGTGCCGAGGGTGCCCACCGGCATGAAGGCCGGCGTGTCCACCGCGCCGCGCGCGAAACCAAGTTGCGCCAGCCGCGCATCACCGTCGACGGCCGAGACGCTAAACCGCATGGTTTTTTTCCAGCAGCATGGCGTCGCCGTAACTGTAAAAACGATAGCGCATTCTAACCGCGTGGGCGTAGGCCGCCATCACCCGCTCGCGGCCGGCAAAAGCCGCCGCCAGCAGCAGCAGCGAGGAGCGCGGCAGGTGGAAGTTGGTGAGCAGCACGTCGGTTGCACGAAAAACAAAACCGGGAAAAATGAACAGCCGCGTTTCACCGTCAAAGGGCTGCAGCACACCGTCATTCCGCGCCGCCGCCGTTTCAAGCGCGCGCACCGTGGTGGTGCCCACCGCCACCACCCGGCGGTTTTCGCCGCGCGCTTGGTTGATTGCGCGGCAGGCGGCGGCGGTGACAATGATTCGCTCGGCGTGCATGCGGTGGCGCTCCACCGCATCAAAGCGCAGCGGCTGGAACGTGCCGGCGCCGACATGCAAGGTGACAAAACAATGCTCCACTCCCCGCGCCGCCAGCGCGGCGAACAAACCGCGGTCAAAGTGCAGCCCGGCGGTGGGCGCCGCCACCGCGCCGGGTGCGCGTGCGTACACAGTTTGGTAACGCTCGGCATCGGCGGCATGCGGGGCGCGCTTAATATAGGGCGGCAGCGGCACCGCGCCGGCGGCGGCCAGCGCGGCAAAGTCGGCGCCGCCCTGCGCCAAGCGGACCCGGTAAAACCCGCCCTCGCGCCCGTCCACCGTGGCCGTCGCGCCGCCGTCCACCCGCAGTTCCTGCCCGGCGCGGAGCGGCTTGTTGGCGCGCAACTGCACCAGCGCCGAGCGCGGACTCTCCACCCGCTCCAGCAGCATCTCCACCCGTCCGCCGCTCGGTTTGCGCGCATAAAAACGGGCGGCGAGAACGCGGGTGTCGTTCATCACCAGCAGGTCGCCGGGGCGCAACTGCGCCGGCAACTGGTGAAAGCGCAAGTCCGCCAAACCGCCGCCGCCGCGCACCCGCAACAGGCGCGAGTCGCTGCGCCGCGCGGCCGGGAACTGGGCGATGAGTTCCGGCGGCAGCGCGTAATCGTAGTCGCTGAGTCTGGGATGCTCCATGGGTTGCCTGGCGGCGCGCGCTGTGCGAAAATGCCTCGCCGTGCCGGGATGGCGGAACTGGCAGACGCGCCGGACTCAAAATCCGGTGGTGGCAACACCATGAGAGTTCGAGTCTCTCTCCCGGCACCAGCGATTTTTTATCTTTGTTCCCCGACAAAAGGCAAGGGGTTGAAAAAATGCCGCCCGGGCCGCGCGCGAACAACCTGCTCCAGCAGCATTTTGTAATCCTCGTCGCTGTCGGAAAAATTAATTTGCGCCACGTTAATCACCAGCAGCGGCGCCGCCGCGTAAGTGTGAAAAAAATTCGTGTAGGCATCGACCAGTTGCTCCAGATACCCGGCGTCCGGGTCCGTCTCAAAACCCCGGCCGCGCCCACGAATGCGCTGCAACAGAACCCCGGCCGGCGCCTGCAGGTAAACCACCAGGTCCGGCGGCGGCATCGGCACCGCAAGTTTGGCGTATACCTGTCGGTACAGGCGGTACTCATCCTCGTCCAGGTTCACCCGCGCGAACAGGTCGTCTTTTTCCAGCATGTAATCGGCGACGCTGCCGGCGCGGAATAAATTTTCCTGCCGCAACCGCGACAACTGCTCGGTGCGCTGCACCAGAAAAAACAACTGCAGCGGCAGCGCATAGCGGCGGCGCGAGCGGTGGAAACGTTCCAGAAAAGGATTGTCCCGGGCGCGTTCCTGCACCGCCTCGTAGTCCAAACTGCGCGCCAGCCGCAAAGCCAGCGCGGTTTTGCCGACGCCGATGGGCCCCTCCACCACAATGCGCGAGGGAATGTCGGTTTTTGCGCGGCGCATCGCGCCACATTAGCACACCCGGCATGCTACCATCGCCGCGCAACGGCTTGGCGGCGACGATGAAACAACTCATTGAATTCTTTCCCCTGATTTTATTTTTCGCGGTCTACTACGCGTGGGGAATTTATCCGGCCACCGCCGCGGCCATCATCGGTTCACTGGCGGTGGTGGGCTGGGGCTGGCGGCGCAGCCGCAAACTGGAGACGGTGCCGCTGGTGACGCTGGTGGTGGTGGCGGTGATGGGCGGCCTCACCTTGGCGCTGCAGGATGACATTTTTATCAAGTGGAAGCCGACTTTGGTCCATTGGGCGCTGGCCGCGGCACTGCTGGCGACGCAGTGGTTCGGCCGCGCCACCGCGCTGGAAAAAATTCTCGGCGGGCAACTGCGCCTGCCGCGCCGCATCTGGCGCCGGGTCAACCTGGCGTGGGCGCTGTTCTTCGCCGCCGCCGGCGCGCTGAACCTGTATGTCGCCTTCTACTACGGCGCCGGCCTGAGCGAGCAGACCCGCACCGACCACTGGGTCAACTTCAAGGTCTTCGGCCTCACCGGCCTGAGCCTGCTGTTCGTCATCGTGCAGATGGCGCTGGTGGCAAGGCACCTGCAGGAACCGAAACAATAGCGCGCTTAAACTTTCTCGCGGATGCGCGCCGCCTTGCCGGTGCGTTTTCTCAGGTAGTACAACTTCGCCCGCCGCACCGCGCCACGGCGCTTAACCTCAATGGCGGAGAGCATCGGGCTGTGCAGTTGGAACACGCGCTCGACGCCCTCGCCGGAGGAAATTTTACGCACGGTGAAAGAGGAGTTGAGGCCGCGGTTGCGGCGCGCAATCACCACCCCCTCGAAAGTCTGCAGACGCTCGCGGCTGCCCTCGGTGACCCTCACCTTGACGCTGACGGTGTCGCCGGGGCTGAACTCCGGCACGTCGGTTTTGAGTTGCTCGGACTCAATTTGCTGGATGGCGTTGTTCATCGCTTTACTCGCTGGTTTTGGTTTTGGTTTT
>RKSH01000197.1 GCA_007570945.1 Gammaproteobacteria bacterium
CTGCGCTCAAGGTCGGTGGTGGCGAACAGGTGGTCCATCAACCGCGCCGCGTCCACCCGGTTGGAACGCGGCTCAATCACCAGGCGGAGCGGGTTTTGATGGTCCGACTCGTCGCGAATGTCGCTCACCAGCGGCAGTTTTTTCTCCGCCATTTGCGCGCCGATTTGCGCCAGCACCCGCGCGCCGGAAACCTGGTAAGGCAGCGCGTTGACCACGATGTCGCCGCCCTCTTTTTCCCAGGCCGCGCGCTGGCGCACCGAGCCGTGGCCGGTTTTGTACATTGCGGCCATTTCTTTTCGGGGGGTGATGGTCTCGGCGCGGGTGGGAAAATCCGGCGCCGGCAATAATTTGCACAACTCGCCCGGCGCCGCCTTGGGGTTGTCCAGCAGCAGATTGCATGCGGCGACCACCTCGCCGATGTTGTGCGGCGGAATGTCGGTGGCCATGCCCACGGCGATGCCGGAGGCGCCGTTCAACAGCACATTCGGCAACCGCGCCGGCAGCGCCGCCGGCTCGTCCAGGGTGCCGTCGAAGTTCACCGTCCACTCCACCGTCCCCTGCCCCAGTTCCGCCAGCAGAGTCTGCGCGTAACGGGTCAGGCGCGCCTCGGTGTAGCGCATGGCGGCAAACGAGCGCGGGTCGTCGGTGGAGCCCCAGTTGCCCTGGCCGTCCACCAGCGGGTAGCGGTAACTGAACGGCTGCGCCATCAGCACCATGGCCTCGTAGCACGCGGCATCGCCGTGGGGGTGAAACTTGCCGATGACATCGCCCACGGTGCGCGCCGATTTTTTAAACTTGGACGCGGCGTGCAGTCCCAGGTCCGACATGGCGTAGACAATGCGCCGCTGCACCGGCTTCAAACCATCACCGATGAACGGCAGCGCGCGGTCCAAAATCACATACATGGAATAATCCAGATAGGCACTCTCGGCAAAATCGGCCAGCCGCATGGGTTGCGCCCCGGCGGTTTTTGCGGCCGGCGCCGGCGGCGCGGCGGTTTTTTTCCTTGCCGCGGCCATTTACAACTGCGCCTCGCCGCCGCGCCGCTCAAGCCATGCGCGGCGCTGGCCCGCGTTTTTTTTCGCCAGCAGCATGCCGAGGGTCGCAAAGGTGTCGTCGTCCGGGTTGACGGTGAGGCGCACCAGCCGCCGGGTCGCCGGCAGCATGGCGGTTTCGCGCAACTGCGCCGGATTCATTTCGCCGAGCCCCTTGAAACGCTGCACATTAATTTTCGCCCGCGGGTTTTGCGCGGCAATGCGCGCCAGCACGCGCTCTTTTTCATCCTCGTCCAGGGCATAAAAAACCTCCCGGCCCGCATCCACGCGGTACAGCGGCGGCATGGCGACATGAATTCTGCCGGCCTCCACCAGCCTTGGAAAGTGGCGCACAAACAGCGCGCACAACAACGCCGCAATGTGCGCGCCGTCCGAGTCGGCGTCGGCGAGAATGCACACCTTGCCGTAGCGCAAACCGCTGATGTCGCCGCCGGGGTCAACGCCGAGGGCGACGGCGATGTCGTGCACCTCCCTGGACGCCAGCACCTCCTGCGAGTCCACCTCCCAGGTGTTCAGAATTTTTCCGCGCAACGGCAGGATGGCCTGGAACTCGCGCTCCCGCGCCTGTTTCGCCGAGCCGCCGGCCGAGTCGCCCTCCACCAAAAACAATTCGCCGCGCTCCGCATCGCGGCTGGTGCAGTCGGCAAGTTTGCCGGGCAGCGCCGGGCCGGCGCCGGTTTTTTTGCGCTCCACTTTTTTGGCATCGCGCATCCTTTGCATGGCATGGGCGATGACCACCTCGGCGATGCGCCTGGCCTCGGCGGCGTTTTTGTTCAGCCACAGGCTGAATCCGTCGCGCACCGCGTTGGCGACGAAGACGCCGGTTTCCCGGGACGACAAACGCTCCTTGGCCTGGCCGGCGAACTGCGGATTGGCGGCGCGCACCGACAGCACGTAATTAAGCCGGCCGGCCACGTCGTCCGGCCCGATGCGCACGCCGCGCGGCGCCAGGTCGCGGTACTCGCAAAACTCGCGCAACGCATCGGTGAGGCCGCCGCGAAAACCGTTCACATGAGTCCCGCCCTGCGCGGTCGGGATGAGGTTTACATAACTTTCCCCGAAGCACGCGCCGCCGCCGTCGGTCCACGCCGCCGCCCACTCCACCTCCTCGGCCTCACCCTCGCCGCGGCCGCCGCCGTCGCGGCACACCACCGCCTGCGCCGGCACCGTCACCGCGCCGTCCAGCATATCGCCCAGGTATTCGCGCAGGCCGTCTTCGTACTGCCAGGTTTCGCTGTTGCCGGGCCTGGCTTCATCGGTGAAGGCGACGCTGAGTTGCGGGCACAGCACCGCCTTGGCGCGCAACACCCGTTTCAGGCGCCGCACATCAAAATTCACGTTGTCAAAAAATTCCGGGTCGGGCCAGAAACGGACCGCGGTGCCGGTGTCTTTTTTCGCCACCTTGCCGGTGACTTTAAGCGGCGCGGCTTTTTTGCCGTGCTTGAATTGCATCTGGTGCTCGGCGCCGCCGCGGTGCACCACCACCGCCAGCCGCTTCGACAGCGCGTTGACCACCGACACCCCGACGCCGTGCAGGCCGCCGGCAAAACGGTAACTGCGGCGGTTGAACTTGCCGCCGGCGTGCAGCCGGGTGAGGATGACCTCAACGCCGCTCACGCCCTCCTTGCGGTGCTTGTCCACCGGCATGCCGCGCCCGTTGTCCACCACGCTGAGGGAACCGTCGCCGTGCAGGGTCACCGCGACATTGGTGGCATGGCCGGCAATCACCTCGTCAATGCTGTTGTCCACCACCTCCTGCGCCAAATGATTGGGCCGGTCGGTTTCGGTAAACATCCCCGGCCGCTTGCGCACCGGCTCAAGCCCGGTCAAAACTTCAATGGCTTGTGAATCGTAAGAACGCACCGGACTCCCGCGGAATGTTTTGCGCGCGGGATTATACATGGCGGGGCGCTTTGCGGTGCTACAATCGCCGCATGGCCGGCAGAATTTCCCAGGGTTTTATTGATGAGTTGCTGACGCGGGTTGATATTGTCGATATTGTGGATGCGCGGGTGCCGTTGACGCGCGCCGGCGGCGGGGAGTTTAAGGCGCGCTGCCCGTTTCATGACGAGAAGACCCCGTCGTTTACGGTCAGCCAGCGCAAACAGTTTTACCATTGCTTCGGCTGCGGCGCGCATGGGACGGCCATCGGATTTTTGATGCAGTACTCGCACATGGATTTTCCCGAGGCGGTGGAGAATCTTGCCGCCCTGGCCGGGGTGGAGGTGCAGCGGGAAGGCGGCGGGCGCGGGGCGCTCGGCGCCGGCGGCGATGGCGCGGCGGTGAAGGAACGGCAGAATTTGTACGACGCAATCGATGAGGCCGGAAAATTTTTCCGCGGCATGCTGCGCAAACATCCGCAGGCCGGCGAGGCGATTGACTACCTTAAAGGCCGCGGCCTCAGCGGCCGGACCGTCACCCACTTCGGCATCGGCTACGCGCCCGACGGTTACGACAACCTGCGCGACGCCCTCGGCGACACTGAGGAAAAAAAACAACGCCTGGTCACCGCCGGGCTGCTGAAGAAAAACGAGTGGGGAAAAGTCTACGACCGTTTTCGCCGGCGGGTGATGTTTCCCATCGTGGACCACCGCGGCCGCGTGGTTGCTTTCGGCGGGCGCGTCATCGGTGACGGCGAGCCGAAATATTTAAACTCGCCGGAGACCGCGGTTTTTTCCAAAGGCGCCGAATTGTACGGCCTGTACCGGGCGCGCTCCCAAGGCGCATTGCAGAAGTCGCGGCGCTGCCTGGTGGTGGAGGGCTACATGGACGTGGTGTCGCTGGCCGAGCACGGCATTCACAACGCCGTCGCCACCCTCGGCACCGCCACCACCGACCGCCATCTGGCGCGGCTGTTTCGCGTGGTGGACGAAGTGGTGTTCTGTTTTGACGGCGACCGCGCCGGGCGGGCCGCGGCGTGGAAGGCGCTGCAGGTTTGCCTGCCGCTGCTGAAAGATGCGCAGTCGGCATCGTTTCTGCTGCTGGATGAAGGTGACGACCCGGACACTTTGGTGCGCAAGGCCGGCGCCGGGGAAATGCAAAAGCGCATCGCCGCGGCAAAGCCGTTGCCGGAGTTTCTGCTGCAGCATCTGCGCGAGTCGGTGGACATGAACCAACTGGACGGCCCGGCGCGGCTGGCCGAGTTGGCGCGGCCGTTGGTGGCGCGGATGGGGCAGGAGGTGCTGCAACAGGTGGTGAGCGACCGGTTGGCGGCGCTGGCCGGCCTCAGCCCCGCGGAAATGGCGCGCAGTCTGGGCATCGGCCGGCGGCCCTTGCAACGTGCAGGGGCCGAAACGGTGAGTCCGGGGGCGGGAACGGCGCATCCAGACTCCGGAATGGCGCCGGCGGGGGCCACGCTGGTGGAGAGCGCCATCAGCATGCTGGTGCAGCAGCCGGCGCTGGCGCAACTGGTGCCGGCGGATGCCGACCTGCGCGCCGCCGGTACGCCGGGGGCGGAATTGTTGGCCGAACTGGTGGAGGCGCTGCGCGCGCGGCCCGACCTCGGCACGGCGGCGTTGGTGGAACGTTACCGCGGCACCGCAAATTTTGCCCACCTTGAAAAGTCGGCCTCGCGGAATCATCTGTTGCCGGACCTTGCGCCGGAGTTTCGCGGGATTCTGAAAAAAATGCTGAAAACATGGCCGCGCCGGCGGGAAATTGACCGTTTAGTGGCCAAAAGCAGCGCCGACGGCCTCAGTCCGACCGAAAAAGAACGCCTGAAAAACCTGATGAAAGCCGCCAGCGAGGACAAGGCGGCGGCCAATGCCTAAGTGTGCATAAAAAAAACTCTGGGTTTTATGGTATAATAAGAGGTCTTTTGCGCCCGCCTCGGTGAGGGTGAAGCCCGGGGGTGAGGGCGCGCGCCGACAGCGGCAAAAACCCGAAACCGCAAACCACAGGTGTCCCGATGAAACGCGAAGAAAGAACCGCCAATTCGGCCAAGCCGGCGGCCCGGCCGGCCGCCAAATCCCCGGCCCGGGGCGCCGCCGATGCGGCCGCCGCCGGCAGCTCCGAACTGCAGAAACTGTTCCGCATGGGGCGCGAGCGCGGGTTCCTGACCTACCAGGAAATCAACGACCACCTGCCCGACGAGATGCACGACCCCGACCAGATTGAGAGCATGGTGAGCATGATTAGCGCCATGGGCATCCCGGTGTACGACAAGGTGCCGGACACCGACGGCCTGATGCTGAAAGCCGGCCAGCCCGACGACGACGAGTCCACCGAGGAGGCCGAGACCGCGCTGACCGCGGCGGTGGAGAGCGAAATCAGTCGCACCACCGACCCGGTGCGGATGTACATGCGCGAGATGGGGACGGTGGACCTGCTGACGCGCAAGGACGAGATTGACCTGTCCAAACGCATTGAGGACGGGCTCGGCCAGATTCTCGCGGCGCTCGCCACCTGCCCGGCGGTGCTCGGCGCGCTGGTGGCGGCGGCGGACAAGGTGGTGGACGAAAAAACCCTGCGCGATTTGGTGGTGAAACTCATCGACCCAGACGCCGAGGAGGCGCCCATCCCGGTGCCCAACCCGGCCGCCGCCAAGGCCAAGGCGCAGCGCAAGGCCGAGGCGCGGCGCGCCAAAATTAAAATCAAGGAGGACGAGCCGGTGCTGCCGCAGTTGGACTACCAGGACGCCATGGACCGCTTCGCGCGCATGCGCAGGTTTTACAAAAGTTTAACCAACGCCGCCAAAAAACACGGCATCGGCAGCCCGCAGGTGCAGAGAAACCAAGGCAAACTGGCCGCGGAGTTTCTGCAGTTTCATTTCGTGCCGAAACAGGTGGACGCTTTCACCGCCATCGCCAAATCCCATGTGGAGGAGATGCGCCTGCGCGAGCGGCAGATTCACGACATCTGCACCAAGCGCGCCTGCATCTCGCGCAAGAAATTTCTTGAGGTGTTCGTGGGCCACGAAACCAGCCCCATGACTTTCACCCGGCTGGCGCGCAGCGGCGAGGGTGACGCCGAGGTGCTAAAAAGCCTCAAGCCGGACTTCAAGGCGGCGCAGCAGAAACTGCTGCAGTTGCAGGAAACCGCATGCCTGCCCCTGGCCGAACTGAAAGACATCAACCGCCGCATGTCCATCGGCGAGGCCAAGGCGCGCCGCGCCAAGAAAGAAATGGTGGAGGCCAACCTGCGGCTGGTGATTTCCATCGCCAAGAAGTACACCAACCGCGGCCTGCAGTTTCTCGACCTGATTCAGGAGGGCAACATCGGCCTGATGAAGGCGGTGGACAAGTTTGAATACCGCCGCGGCTACAAGTTCTCCACCTACGCCACCTGGTGGATTCGCCAGGCGATTACGCGCTCCATCGCCGACCAGGCGCGCACCATCCGCATTCCGGTGCACATGATTGAGACCATCAACAAACTCAACCGCGTGCAGAGGTCGTTCCTGCAGGAACACGGCCGCGAGGCGCTGCCCGAGGAACTCGCGGTGCTCATGGAATTGCCCGAGGACAAGGTGCGCAAGGTGCTGAAAATCGCCAAGGAGCCGATCTCCACCGAGACGCCCATCGGCGACGATGAAAACTCGGTGCTCGGCGACTTAATCGAGGACAAGTCCGCGGTGATGCCGCTGGACTCCACCACCGACGCCGGCATGCGCCAGGCGGTGCAGGAAATTCTCAACGGCCTTGCGCCGCGCGAGGCGAAAGTGCTGTGCATGCGCTTCGGCATCAACATGAACAACGACCACACGCTGGAGGAGGTGGGCAAACAGTTTGACGTCACCCGCGAGCGCATCCGCCAAATTGAGGCCAAGGCGCTGCGCAAGTTGCGCCACGAATCGCGGCGGCGGCGGCTGGAGAATCTGTGATGGACGCGCCCACCCGCGCAGACATCGCCGCGCTGCTGCCGGCAAACCCCGGCCTGTTACAGGCTGCCGGACTGACCCCGCGCGAGTCAAAAATCTTGTGCATGCGCTTCGGCATCAACTTGCGCACCAGCCACACCTTGCAGCAAATCGGCGACACCATGGGCATCACCCGCGAGCGCGTGCGGCAGATTGAGGTCAAGGCGCTGCGCAAGTTGCGCGGGGCGATGAAGAAGACCGGGCTGGGGGCGGATGACTTTTGATGCCGCACAATGAAACCTGCCAAGCTGTAGAAACTCATTAACCCGGGCCTGTAGCTCAGCGGTTAGAGCAGTGGACTCATAATCCATAGGTCGCGGGTTCAAGTCCCGCCGGGCCCACCATTTTTTTACCGGCGCGCCTTAGGAAAACTCCGCCCGAAGACACCGCAAATGCCCCCACAGCGCCTCGCCGAAACTCCGCGGCGCGTATAAATCCATTTCCTCGCGGCGGCGAAAATCCACCAGCACATTGAAATGCCCGAAGTGGCTGGCGAAAGAGGAGTCATTCTCCAGTTCGCCGCAATCCACCGGGCAGCCGGTGGCAAGCACGTCCGCCGCCGCCCCGGCAAGCCGCAGCACGCAGCGGGCATGGCTTAGGTCGGTGACGGCGGCTTCTGGAAGCGCCGCGGATAATTGTTCACACCACGCCCCCGGCGCGGCGCGCTCGGCCACCGCCAGGAACATCCCCGGGCCGTTCCATAAAAACCGCGCGCCATCCGCCGCCGCCACGCCCCCGGCCCGCGGCGTCGCGACGATGCTGAACGCGCCGTGCAAATCTTCCGCCGGCGCGCCGCTCAGTTGCGCGATGGCCGACGGCCGCAGTTCGGTGACGGTGAAGCCGGCGCAGGAAAATTTCCTCGGCGCGCCGCCGCCGAGGGCCGATTTGCGCTTGTCAACCACGGGCGCGCGCCCCCTGCGGGTCGATGAACACCGGCGCAGTCACCGTCACCGGCGTACTCGCGCCGCTCAGCGGTGAGGCCGCAAACATTTTTTTGCCGTGCAGCCCGCGCCCGCCGCGCAACAGCGCAAGCGCGATTTCCTTGTTCAGGTTTGGGCTGTAACAGGCCGAGGTCACATGCCCGGCCATGGCCGCCTGCGCCGGCCGGCCCGGCCTGTCAATTAACTGCGCGCCGCGCGCGATGGGTTTTTTGCCGTCGGCGACCAGCCCCACCAACTCCATGCGCGGTTCCGCAAAGGCCGGACGCTCCAAAGAACGTTTGCCGACGAAGTCGCCGTCCGTTTTTTGCATCGCCGCAAAACCCAAATCGGCGGCCAGCGTGGTGCCGTCCAACTCGGCGCCGGTGACATGGCCTTTTTCAATGCGCAGCACATTCATCGCCTCGGTGCCGTAGGGCGCGATGCCGAAGCCGGCGCCGGCGGCAAGCAGCCGCGACCACACCGCTTCCGCGTGGCCGGCCGGGGTGTGCACTTCATATGCGCGCTCGCCGGAAAAAGTGATGCGAAACAAACGCACCGGACAACCGTCCACCGCCGCCTCCGCATAACCCATGAACGGCAGCGCATTGTTGTCCACCGCGCCGGCGTCCGCCGCCGCCGCCAAAACTTCCCGCGCCAGGGGCCCGGCCAGGGCCAACGCGGCCCATTGGTCGGTGACCGAGGCAAGATGCACTTGCAACTCCGGCCACACCGTTTGCGCGTAAAACTCCAGATGCGCCAGCACCTCCGCCGCCCGCGCCGTGGTGGTGGTCATGTAATATTCGCCGCCGCCGATGCGCGTGGTGGTGCCGTCGTCCAGCACAAAACCGTCCTCGCGCAGCATTAAACCGTAGCGGCAGCGGCCGGCGCGCAGTGTGGTCCACTTGTTAATGTAAACGCGCTCGAGAAAAACCCCGGCGCCGCGGCCGTGGATGCAAATTTTTCCCAGCGTGGACACGTCCACCAGTCCCACTTTCTCGCGCACATGCCGCGCCTCGCGGTTAACCGCCTGCATCATGGTTTCACCATCGCGCGGATAAAACCGCGCGCGCTGCCACAGGTCCACATTAATCATCACCGCGCCGTTGTTCACGTGCCAATCATGCAGCGGCGACCGCCGCAACGGCATGAAGTCGGCGCCGCGCCCAGTGCCGGCGATGGCGCCGAGGGTGACGGCGGTGAACGGCGGGCGGAAAGTGGTGACGCCGCCGGCGCCGACCGTGCGCCCGCACAAGCCGGCCATGATGGCCGCGCCGGTGACGCCGCTGGTGCGCCCCTGGTCGGTGCCCATGCCGAGGGTGGTGTAGCGTTTCAGGTGCTCCACCTTGCTGTAGCCCTCGCGGTGGGCGAGGGCGATGTCGGCGGCGGTGACGTCATTCTGGAAGTCGACAAAAGCCTTGCCGCGGCCGCCGTCCACGGTCCACAACGCGGCGATGGGTTCCATGGAGGCGCATAAATCACCGGTGACGGTGACGGTTGCGACGTCATGAACGGTGACTCGGACTCCGCGTACGGCGGCCGCGGCGGCGGTACCGGCATGAGCGCCGGCGGCGATGCATCGCGCGGTGCCGAACTCGCCGGTGGCGGCGCCGGCGACGGTGAGGTTGTCGGCGCCGCCGGCGGGAACGAAGGCGGCGATGCCGTCGTCATAACGCAACCGGCCCTGCGCCTGGGAGAACAGGTGCACCGTCGGATTCCAGCCGCCGGAGACGCACAGCAAATCGCAGTCCACCGCCGTCCCATCCACCACCGCGCCGCGCACCCGCCGGCCGCCGCGCACCGCCGTCACCACCGCGCCCCGGCGGACGGTGACTCCGCGCTGTTCGGCCAGCGCGGCCGCAAAGGCGCCGGCCCCGCCCTCGCGGCTGTCCACCACCATCGCCACCGTGCCGCCGGCTTCGTGCAGCGCCGGGATGGCGGCGTAAGCGCTGTCGTTGTTGGTGAACACCACCGCGTTTTCGCCGGCCAGCGCGGCGAAGCGGCGGGCGTAGGTGACGGCGGCGCCGGCCAGCATCACCCCCGGCGTGTCGTTGCCGGGAAACGCCGGCGGCCGTTCCAGCGCGCCGCTGCACAGCACCACGCGCCGCGCGCGAATCCACCACAAACGCTGGCGCGGTTTTTTTGTTTTGTCCGCGCCAGAAAGCTCACCGCCGCCAAGTTTCTGGCCGGCGCAAATTAAATTGTCGTCGTAAACTCCGAAAGCGGTGGTGCGCGCGAGCAGGGTGACGCCGGCTTCACCGTTCAGGAAGTCCACTTCACCGTCCACCCAATCAGCCGCGGCGGCGCCGTTAATCTCGGCGCCGTTTGCAAGCAGCGCTCCGCCAAAACAAAAATCCTGTTCCAGCAAAAAAACCTTGGCGCCGCCATGGGCGGCCGCCCGGGCGGCGGCCAGGCCGGCCGCACCGCCGCCCACCACCAACACGTCGCAGTGGGCGAAGCGGCGGGTGTAGGAATCGGGGTCGGCGGCGGCCGGCGCGCGGCCCAGGCCGGCCATGCGGCGGATAAAAAACTCGTAGCCCAGCCACCACGCCGGCGGCCACTTGAAAGTTTTGTTGTAAAACCCTGCCGGCAGCAGCGGCGAGAAAAAACCATTCACCGCGCCGGCATCAAAGCGCAGCGACGGCCAGCGGTTCTGGCTGTGCGCGACGAGGCCATCAGCCAATTCCACCTGCGTCGCGCGAATGTTGGGCTCAGTGCGCGCGCCAGCGCCGAGTTGCACCAGCGCGTTGGGTTCCTCCACGCCGGCCGACAAAATTCCGCGCGGCCGGTGGTACTTGAAACTGCGCCCGACCAGGTTGACGCCGTTGGCCACCAGGGCCGAGGCCAGGGTGTCGCCGTGAAAGCCGCCGTACTCAACACCGTCAAACGTAAACCGCAACGGCCGCCGCCGGTCAATGCGGCCGCCGTTGGGCGCGCGAAACGGTTGCGCGCTCATGGCACAAACTTGTGCGTCGCCGTGTCGCGCCGCAACTTAAACCACCGCCGGCAGCCGGCGGCGTGGTGCCACCATTCCAGATGCGGTCCGCGCGGGTTGTCGCGCAGGTACACGTAGTCCAGCCACTCCTCCGCCGTCACCGCCGCCGGCGCCGGCCGCTCGCGCGTTGCATCGCCGCCGTAGCTGAACTCGGTTTGCGCGCGCGCGCCGCAGTGCGGGCATTTAATTAACAGCATCAGTGCGCCCCCGGCGTCGCGCCGGCGCCTTTCTCGTCAATTAAAAAACCACGCTGAAACCGCGACAGGGTGAAGGCCTCGTTCAGCGGGTGCGGCGCGTCGTTGGCGATGGTGTGGGCAAAACACCAGCCGGAGGCCGGCGTCGCCTTGAAACCGCCGTAGCACCAGCCGCCGTTGAAATATAAATTCGGCGGCGGCAGTTTGCCGATAATCGGGCTGCCGTCCATGCTCATGTCCATCACCCCGCCCCAGGTGCGCAGCAGGCGCATGCGCGAGATGGCCGGGAACAGGGTGACCGCGGCCTGGATGATGCGCTCCAGCACCGGCAGGTTGCCGCGCTGGGCGTAGGAATTGTAGCCGTCCAGGTCGCCGCCGAAAACCAACTCGCCCTTGTCGGACTGGCTGATGTACATGTGCGCGATGCCGCTGGTGACCACGGTGTCCAGCATGGGCTTCACCGGCTCGCTGACCATGGCCTGCAGTACGTGCGACTCAATGGGCAGCCGCAGCCCGGCCATGGCGGCGACGCGGCTTGAGTTGCCGGCGACGGCGATGGCCACCTTGCCGGCCTGGATGAAACCGCGGTTGGTGTCGACGCCGCTGATGCGGTTGCCGGCGCGGCGCATGGCGGTGACCTCGCAGTTTTCAATGAGGTCCACGCCGCGCGCGCTGGCCGCCCGCGCATAACCCCAGGCCACCGAGTCGTGGCGGGCGGTGCCGGCGCGCGGCTGCAACAGGCCGCCCATCACCGGAAAGCGGGTGCGCGGCGAGCAGTCCAAAAGCGGCACCTTGGCCTGCACCCCGGCGCGGTCCAAAAAAACCGCGTCAATGCCGTTCAGCCGCATGGCGTTGCCGCGCCGTGCAAACTCGTCCAGTTGCGGGTCGGAGTGGGCCAGGTTGAGCACGCCGCGCTGGCTGAACATTAGGTTGAAATTTAAGTCCCGCGACAATTTTTCCCACAGTTTAAGGGAGTGCTCGTAAAATTTCGCGTTGGCGTCGAGCAGGTAATTGGAGCGGACGATGGTGGTGTTGCGCCCGGTGTTGCCGCCGCCGAGGTGGCTTTTTTCCAGCACCGCGACATCGCGCAGGCCGTGGTTGCGCGCCAGATAATAGGCGGTGGCCAGGCCGTGCCCGCCGCCGCCAATCACCACCACCGCGTATTTTTTTTTCGGCTCAGGCTGCCGCCACGCCGGCGGCCAGTGGCGGTGGCCGGTGACGGCGTTTTTTGCCAGCGTGTAAAGCGAGTAGCGCACCGCGCCTAACAGTAGCACGGCGGCGGCGAGGTTGGGTGGTCTGCTAACATGAACCCCCGCCCTCACCCTTAAAAAAAGCCGGGGATTTTTTTATGCGGGATTCCGTGGTCCGAAAAATCGGCGCCTGTCTGGCGCGCTATCTTGAAAAACCGCTGCCGCGTTACGAGCCGTTTTCGGTGCACGATGTGTCCACCCTGCGCCGGCACCTGCGCCCCGGCGATGTGCTGCTGGTGGAGGGCAACGCGCGCATTAGCTCGGCGATTAAATACCTGACCCAGTCCACCTGGTCGCACCTTGCGTTTTACACCGGGCCCCTGGCCGGCCGGGCGGCGGCCGACGGTGAGCCGTGCGCGCTGGTGGAGGCCGAGCTCAGCCAGGGCGTGGTTGCGTCGCCGGTTTCCAAATACGAAAAATTCAACACCCGCATCTGCCGCGCCGTGGGCCTCACCGACGGCGACCGCGAGCGGGTGGTGCGCTACATGATCGACAGCATCGGCAAGTCCTACGACCTGAAAAATATTTTTGACCTGATGCGCTACCTGCTGCCGACGCCGCCGGTGCCGGTGCGCCTGCGCCGCCGCATGATCGCCCTCGGCAGCGGCGACCCCAGCCGCGCGATTTGCTCCACGCTCATCGCCCAGGCTTTCCAATCCATTCGCTACCCGATCCTTCCTTTTGTGGAAAAGCGCCCGCAGTCGCGGCGGTTTTTACTCCACGAAAAAGAAATCTACCACATCCGCCACCACAGCCTGTACGCGCCGCGCGATTTTGACTTGTCGCCGTACTTTGCGGTGGTGAAGCCGACCGTGGCGTCGTGTTTTGACTACAAAAAAATTCAGTGGAACGAACTCAGGGAGGATTAACCGCGCTCAATCAACGTGCCGACGCCGTGGTCGGTGAAAATTTCCAGCAGCACCGCGTGGGTGGCGCGGCCGTCCACGATGTGCGCGCTGGCCACGCCGCCCTCCACCGCCGCCGCCGCGCAGGCCACTTTCGGCAGCATGCCGCCGTGGATAATCTTTTCCCGGGTGAGTTTTTCCACCGCGCCGAGGCCGAGGCGGCTGATGGTTTTTTGCCCCGCATCCAGCACGCCCGGCGTGTTGGTCAGCAGCACCAGTTTCTCGGCGCGCAACGCCACCGCCAGCCGGCCGGCGACGTTGTCCGAGTTGATGTTGCAGGCGGCGCCGTCCTCGCCAATACCGATGGGCGCAATCACCGGAATAAAGTTGTGGCGGAACAAAACCTCCGCCACATGCGGATTGATTTCCGACACCTCGCCCACCTGGCCGATGTCCATGATTTCGGATTTTTTCGCGCTCGGGTCGCCGCCGCCCAGGCGCAACTTGCGCGCCCGGATCATGCCGCCGTCCTTGCCCGACAAACCCACCGCGCTGCCGCCCTCGCGGTTAATGAGGCTGACGATTTCCTTGTTCACCAATCCGCCCAGCACCATTTCCACCACGTCCATGGTCTCGCGGTCGGTCACGCGCATGCCGTCGATGAAAGTGGACTTCTTGCCGATTTGCGCCAGCGTCCGGTTGATTTGCGGCCCGCCGCCGTGCACCACCACCGGGTTCATCCCCACCAGTTTCAGCAGAATCACATCGCGGGCAAAGCTTTTTTTCAGCCCCTCATCCACCATGGCATGCCCGCCGTATTTAATGACCAGCGTGCGGCCGTGAAAACGCTGAATGTAGGGCAGCGCCTCGCTCAGGACGGCGGCGGTGAGGGCGGCGGTGGGCGGGGAAACCGGCATGGCCGGGCAAGCCTCGTGTGATTGAAAAAAGCCCGGTTTTATGCGGTTTTTCGGACGCTGGGGGCGGGCGGGATGGACGGAGTTTACAAACCGTCGGCATGAAAAGCAACTGTTTTAGGGTCAAGATAACTTAATTGGCTTTTTCCGGCATGACTCCAGCAGGATTTCATACACCTGGCCATGCCGATGATTAAACCGAAACCCGCACTCTTTCAGATGCAGATACAAGATTCGCCCACTTCAATCCCGCCGCCCATCGGTTCGGCCTGCTCGCAAAACCGGGCCATGCGCTGGCGCAAAAAGCGCAGAGAGCGATTGACCGAGTTGTGCAACTTATGCCGGCCAGCGCGGCGATTGCACGGCGTTCCAGTCGAGCGCAACCAAGCGCAGGAGGCGGCGGAATTACCAGCCCGATACAGCCGCCGGGGTCAACTGTCCCTCCATTTTTTGGGACCGCAACCGGCGAGACAGCGCGGGCGGACGATTTTGCGTAGCCGCGCCGTGGCCACGCTCCGCAGTATCCAACGTGAACCAAGCGAATTATTCCACAGTGAAATAACGCGAAATCTCCCCCAAAGTCTTCTCCCCAATCCCCCGCACCCGCAACAACTCCCCGACCGTGTTATACGGCCGCCCGGCGATAATCCTCCCGGCCATGACCGGCCCAATGCCTTGAATGCATTGCAGTTCCTCGCTGGCCGCGCGATTCAAATCAACCGGCCCGTCCGACTCGCAGCCGCGCAGGGATTTTTTAATTGCATCCAAATCCCGCTCCCCCTGGCGCAACGCGGCGCGCAGCCGGGTGATTTGTGCGGGGTCGCTTTCTTTCCAGATGCCGGCGCGGTTCAGTATGGCGACGATTTGCAGGTCGTGAAGTTCCTGCCAGACAATCTTGCTCGGCACGCCGTCCGGGTTTTCCCGGCTTTTGCCATACACCCGCGCCAGGCCGTTTTCCACCAGCATTTTTGACAAATACCGGCCGCTGTGCGTTTTGACAAAGCCGTAAACCCGGCCGCGCTTGGACCGGCCCAGGGCGTTGGCGTAACTGGTCCAAATCGTGAACGGCTCGGCAAGGGCGCGCGCGGTAAATTCCCTGGCCTCGCGGCCAAAGCGAACCACATCGCGGACGTCGGGCAAACCGAAATACCCCATCTGCTCGCGTATTCTTCTAACTTCCGCCTCGCTGCCGGGCTGGATTTCCATGCAGTCCACATAATACAGCCGGATGTGCAACT
>RKSH01000200.1 GCA_007570945.1 Gammaproteobacteria bacterium
GGGCGCACCGAGTAAGCATGGATGTAACAGCACTTAACATTTCCAGTTTCCACCACCGCCAGAGGACGCCGCCATGACCGACTCCACCGCCATCACCACCGACTCCATCGCCGGCAAAGTGACCGTTTCCATTCGCGACCGCGACCGCGCCCTGCATGCGATTGCTGATGAAATGCACGGGCGGGGTTTTACGCACATCGCCGTCACCATCCGTCACTTGCGCGCCGCCCTCGGCGACGACGTCTACGCCGGCAACGAGGCCGGCCTTAAGGGTTTGGAAAAGGACATGGAAACGGAGTGCACCGACTGCACACCGCCGCCCGACCCGCCGCCCGAACCCTACATTAGCCCGTTGCTGGAAGTGTGGGCGCGCCGTGACGCGAGCCGTGACGGAATTCCCGACCTGTGGAGCGAATACCATGCCGCGAGGATTACCGCTGCCGACAACGGCGAGCCTGAGCGGTGGCGTGACCACTTGCCGCCGCCCCGCCTACTGAGCACCGGCGCCGGTGCCGACTTCACCAGGACCGACGTGGAGAACTTTTTCCATCGGTTGCGGCGGGCGCTGGCGAAGTTTTCCAGCGGCGAGCGGGTAGAGGTGCTGCGCATGGTGCGTGATGAACTTGACAGGGAATCGCCAACGATTGAGCCGCCGCGCCAGCAGTCCGAATAAATCACGTTTCGATGAATTCAATCCGCAAAACCCATGCGCCGCCGGATATATTCGTCCAGTAACGGCACGGCCAGAGAGTATTTGCCGTGCCGGTTTTTGAACACCATGCCCTTGTTAAACAACGCGGTTAACATCTGGTTGGCATGGCTGTTGCTGAAAGCCTGCTCGGTGGATTTTGAGGTCTCCACGATTTCCTGCACAGTAAATTCCCCCGCGCTGTTTTTAAGGCGGGCAATGACGGACAGCAGGTCGCGTTGCCGGTCGGTCAACTGCGCCCAGCGGCCGTCAAAGAAATCCATGTCTAATTTGCGGGAAATCCGATGGGGCAGGTCCTCGCCTTGCTCGTCAACCTGCGGGGAAGCGCTGGTCAGATAATCGTACAGTTCCCGGCACCAAAACTGGATGAAATAGGGGTAGCCTTTGGTGAGCCCATAAATCGGCCCATCAAATCGAACAAAGGCATCCTTAAGATGCTTGGGTTCTTTTTCCAATGGGTTGATGATCGCGGCACGCGATTCGTCGCGGCTCAAGTTGCCCAGCGCCAACACCCGAAACATGCGCTCGGCAAAGGTCCGCGACGCGACCAACTTGGGGAACAACGGCGGCAGTCCGGTTAGGAGCAACATGAACGGCACACCCTGACTCTGCAGGGAACTGAACACATCGAGCAGCAGGCTGAGAGGATATTGCTTGTCCTTGTCCCGGTCCGCCAGGTTTTGCGCCTCGTCCCAAGCGAACACGATGCCCTTTTGATTCGGGCGATGCTGTTGCATCAAATCCCATGCGATAAGCAGAATCCGTTTGAGTTTGTCCGCAACCAATCCCGGTTGATGCTCAAACAATACTTGCATGGTTTCGTAGTTAAAGTGAATCACCCGACGTTCCGGGTGATCAGTAAACCCGAGCGGATGCCGCTCGCCGACGGTGTATTCCCAGTCGCCGGAAAGGGTGTTCAGGTCGGTCAGCAAGCGTGTTACCAAGTGCTCTTCGCTGATGGAAACCGCTTCGGAAATGTCGCTGGTCACCCAAAACCAGTCGTTTTTTATGGCCTCCTTGCGGAGTTCTTCCCGCATAAGCACGGTCTTGCCGACGCCGCGGATGCCCGTCAGAACGAGATTCTCCAAAACCTGCGTTTGCTTCAGGAGTCGAGAAAACTCCCGCCGCTCGGCGTCGCGTCCGGCGAGATAGGGCGGCGCGTGGGCCGCGCCGGGTCGGTATGGATTGTCAGCCATGGTCAAATTTACACATATTTAGACGAAACACTAAATTTAGCATTTGGATTGATTATCTATAAATTTGCTCTTAAAGCAAGTTTTTTCAGGGAATTCCACCTCGCCTCTCATCATCGTCGCCGCCTCGCAAAAGGCATCCATGCGCTCGCGCAAGAGATGCACATGGCCCCATGATTTTTCAGCGTCGGCGCCTTGGGCATACCGCCGGGCGTTTATAATCCCCGCATGCACCCCGCCCTCGCCGCCGGCCTCACCGCCCTTGCCGTCCTCGCCGCCCCGGCGTGGGCGGAGGAGGAATCGGGGCTCGGCCAGCCCCGGGTGCTGGCGCGGGAGGATTGGCCGGTGGCGCGCAGCGGGGCGGCGGTGGCGGGGATTGCGGCGGTGCGGGAGACGGTGCGGGCGATGGATGGCGGCGACGGGCGGCGGATTGTGGTGCGGCATCCGCCGGGGGCGGTGGGCGCGGCATGGGCGGTGGAGTTGCGCGAGTGGCTGGTGGCGCTGGGCGTGGCGTCGGCGCGCATTATTCTTGAGCCGGGCGATGCGGAGGACGCGCTGGTGTTGGCGGTGGCGGAGGGCGCGTGGCGGTGAACATGCGGGCGGCGGCGGTGCAGATGAACTCGGGCGGTGAGGTCGCCGCCAACCTTAGGCGCGCCGGGGCGTTGGTGGACCGGGCGGCGGACGCGGGCGCGCAGTTGGTCGCGTTGCCGGAAAATTTTTCGCTGATGCAGGAAAGCCGCGATGATTTGTTGGCGGCCGCGGAAAACCCCGGCGTTGGCGCGGCGCAGGATTTTCTTGCGGCCAGCGCGGCGCGCAATAAGATTTGGTTAATCGGCGGCAGCATTCCGTTGCGCTGCAAAGAACGCGGCAAGGTGCGCAGCGCGTGCCTGGTGTACGCGCCGGACGGTTCCTTGGCGCGGCGGTATGACAAAATTCATCTGTTTGACGTGCGCATCACCGCCGCCGAGGGCTACCGCGAGTCGGATTACATCGCGCCGGGCGAGGTGGAGGCGCGCACCGTGGACGCGGCCGGCGTTTGTGTCGGGCTCAGCATCTGCTATGACCTGCGATTCCCGGAAATGTTTCGCGCCCTGGGCAAACTCGGCGCGCATGTCGCGACGGTGCCGTCGGCCTTCACCCTCACCACCGGCCGCGCCCACTGGCGGACGCTGCTGTGCGCGCGGGCGGTGGAAAATTTAATGTTCATCATCGCCCCGGCGCAAAGCGGCCGCCACAGCAACGGCCGCCGCACTTACGGCCACAGCATGATTGTCGGGCCATGGGGCGAGGTGCTGGCCGAGCAGGCCGAGGGGGAAGGCGTGCTTGGCGCAACGCTGGACCTCGGTGTGCAAAAAAAGCTGCGGGAAAATTTTCCGGTGATTGCGCACCGCCGCATGGTTTGACATTGCGGCGGCGGGCGGTACAATCGCCCTCACCGTTAAAAAGAAATGAACGCCCAGTCGCAAACCCTCACCCAAGCCCGCGAACGTTTCCTGGCGCCGGGCGGCCTGGACGAGCGCGCCATGCAAAAAGTCTTCGGGCGCGTCATGGGCGCGTCCATGGATTACGCCGACCTCTATTTTGAGCATACCTGCGGCGAATCGTGGGCGCTGGAGGAGGGGCGCGTGAAGAGCGGCAACTACGGCATCGACCAGGGCGTCGGCCTGCGCGCGGTCAGCGGCGAGAAAACCGGCTTCGCCTACTCCGGCGAGATCGCGGCGCCGGCCCTGGCCCGCGCCGCCGATGCAGTGCGCGCCATCGCCCGCCAGGGTGCAACCGCCGCGGCGAACCTCACCCCTGCCAAGTGGCGCGCCGGCGGCGGCAATTTGCAACTCTACCCCGGCGAAAACCCGCTCAGCGGTTTTGCCGACGAGGACAAGGTGCGCCTTTTGGAAAGCGTGGACGCTGAGGCGCGCCGCACCGATGCGGCGGTGAAGGAGGTGATGGTCAATCTCTCGGCCGGCGTCGACACTGTACTGGTGGCGCGCAGCGACGGCATGTTAGCCGCCGATGTCCGGCCGCTGGTGCGGCTGGGCGTGACGGTGATTGCCGAGCGCAACGGCCGGCGTGAGGTGGGAAGCAGCGGCGGCGGCGGGCGCTACAGCCTGCGCGAGTTCACCGCCGACGACCGCGCCCTGGGTTTTGCCCGTGAGGCCGCGCGGCAGGCGCTGGTGAACCTGGACGCGGTGGACTCGCCGGCCGGGGCGATGACCGTGGTGCTCGGCCCCGGCTGGCCGGGCATTCTGTTGCACGAGGCGGTGGGCCACGGTCTGGAGGGCGACTTCAACCGCAAGCAGACCTCGGCCTTCAGCGGCCGCATCGGCGAGCGCGTCGCATCCGAACAGTGCACGGTGGTGGACGACGGCACCCTCAGCGGCCGGCGCGGCTCCCTCAACATGGACGACGAGGGAACGCCGGCGCAGAACACCGTGCTGATAGAGAACGGCGTGCTCAAGGCTTACATGCAGGACACCCACAACGCGCGCCTGATGGGCGTGGCCTCCACCGGCAACGGCCGCCGCGAGTCCTTTGCCCACCTGCCCATGCCGCGCATGACCAACACCTACATGCTGGCCGGCAAGTACGCGCCCGCCGAAATCATCGCCTCGGTGGAGCGCGGTTTGTACGCGGTCAACTTCGGCGGCGGCCAAGTGGACATCACCTCCGGCAAATTCGTGTTCAGCGCCAGCGAGGCCTACCTGATTGAAAACGGCGCCGTCACCCGGCCGGTGCGCGGCGCCACCCTCATCGGCAACGGTCCCGAGGCCCTCACCCGGGTGTCCATGGTGGGCGACGATTTGCAACTGGACAGCGGCGTCGGCACCTGCGGCAAGGAAGGCCAGAGCGTGCCGGTGGGCGTCGGGCAGCCGACACTGCGCGTGGACGAACTGGTGGTCGGCGGCGTGCAGGTTTGACGGCCGGCCTGAAGATGGACACTGACCAGCATGTGACCGCGGCAGTGGCGCCGCCGGCCGAGCGTGGACAGCGGCTGCTGGACCTGGCCGCGCGGGTGCTTGAAGAAGCGCGCCGCCAGGGCGCCGGCGAGGCCGAGGCGGTGCTCAGTGAGAGCCGGGGCTTTGATGTGACGGTGCGGCTGGGCGAGGTGGAGACGGTGGAGTACACCGATGACAACAGTATGGATGTGAAGGTTTTTTTCGGCAAGCGCACCGGCACCGCCAGCACCGCCGACTTCAGCGACGTCGCATTGCGCGACACCGTGCGCGCCGCCTGCGCCATCGCCAAATACACCGCCGAGGACCCGCACTTCGGACTGGCGGAAGTGGAACTTCTGGCGCGCGAATTTCCCGACCTGGATTTGTATGCGCCGTGGCCGGTGAGCGTGCCGGAGGCGCTGGAGCGCGCATTGGAATGCGAGACTGCCGCGCGCGATGCCGACCCGCGAATCTGCAACTCCGAAGGCGCCGGCGTCGGCACCCGCGACGGCTGCACCGTCTACGCCAACACCAACGGCTTCGCCGCCGCGCGGTGCAGCAGCAGCCACGGCACCCACTGCGCGGTGGTGGCGCGGGAAAAAAACGGCGGCGCCATGCAGCGCGACCACTGGTTCACATCAGTGCGCCACGCCGCCGAATTGGAAGCGCCGCAGGCGGTGGGGAAGATGGCGGCGCGGCGCACGGTTGCGCGACTCGGCGGCCGCCGGGTTAAAACCACGCGCGCGCCGGTGCTGTTTGAGGCGCCGGTGGCCAAGAGCCTGCTCGGCCACTTCGCCGGCGCGGTGCGCGGCGCCAGTTTGTACCGCAAGGCGAGTTTTCTGCTGGACGCGCTGGACAAAAAAGTGTTCAGCGACTTTGTCCGCATCCACGAACAGCCGCACCTGCCGCGCGCCATGGGCAGTGCCGCCTGGGACGGCGAGGGCGTCGCCACCCGCGCGCGCGACCTGGTGAGCGATGGCGTGCTGTGCGGCTACATCCTCGACTCCTACGCCGCGCGCAAACTCGGCATGCAGACCACCGCCAACGCCGGCGGCACCCACAATTTAACCGTGGACGGCGGCGGCAAAGACTTGGACGCGCTCATCAAGGAAATGCACCGCGGCCTTTTGGTCACCGAGCTCATCGGCTTCGGCGTCAACACCGTCACCGGCGACTACTCCAGAGGCGCCGCCGGCTTCTGGGTGGAGCACGGCGAAATCCGCCACCCGGCCGAGGAAATCACCATTGCCGGCAACCTGAAAGAAATGTTCACCCACATCGCCGCCATCGGCAGCGATACCGACACCCGCGGCGGCACCCGCAGCGGCTCGGTGCTGGTGGACGAAATGACGGTGGCCGGGGACTGAGCCCGGCGCGGCCGCATGGCGACAACGGACAATCAAAATCAACAAGGGTCATGACAACTTAAAAGATGTAAAACATGCGCAACACGTTGATTGTAAATGAAAAGTCGCCACATTATTCGTGCGCGTATTTC
>RKSH01000232.1 GCA_007570945.1 Gammaproteobacteria bacterium
CGCCAGTTCCGCGAAATTCCCGGCCTGTTGGAGGGCAAAGCCGAACCCGACACCGCAAGATGCGTGGACATCGCCACCCGCGCCGCGCTCAAGCGCATGGTGCTGCCCGGCGTGCTGGCGGTGGCGGCGCCGGTGGTGGTGGGCTTCGGCCTCGGCCCGGCAGCCCTCGGCGGCATGCTCGGCGGCGCGCTCATCGGCTGCGTCCTCCTCGCCCTCACCATGGCCAACGCCGGCGGCGCCTGGGACAATGCAAAAAAATTCGTGGAACGCGGCAACCTCGGCGGCAAGGGCTCGGAAGTGCACAAAGCCACCGTGGTCGGCGACACCGTCGGCGACCCGTTCAAAGACACCTCGGGGCCGTCCATGAACATTCTCATCAATGTGATGGCGATCGTGAGCCTGGTGATTGCGCCGCTGTTGGGGTGAGGGCGAAGTGCAAACCGCGCGCTTCGGTTTCGCAACCCCGGTCTTTTACGTCGCCGACTTGGCCGCGGCGCGGGATTTTTACCGGGATGCGCTGGGCTTTGCCGTGGACACCTGCTGGCCCGATGACGGCGACCCGCGGGTGCTGATACTGGACCGCGGCGAGGCGCATTTAATGTTTGTGCGCGAGGACGACGGGGAAAAACTCTCGCGCCGCGCCGAGGTACGCATTGAAACACCGGGCGTCGCCGCGCTGCACAAAAAACTGGCCCCGAAAGTGACGATGGAATGGGGGCCGGAAGTGTACTTTTACGGCCGCCGCGAATTTTCAATACGCGACCCGAACGGGGTTTCGGTGATTTTTACCGAGGAGGCGGGGTGAGGGCCGCCCGCCTTGTTTAACCCATCTCCCCCGCCCTCTCCCGCAGCACAAATTTCTGAATCTTCCCGGTGGAAGTCTTTGGCAGCGGGCCGAAAACCACCGTGCGCGGAATCTTAAACGACGCCAGGCGGTCGCGGCACCATTGGATTATGTCTTCGGCGGCGGTTTCCTGCGCGCCGGGTTTGAGGGTGACGAAAGCGCACGGGCTTTCGCCCCATGTTTCATCCGGGCGGGCGACCACCGCGGCCTCCATGATTTGCGGGTGTTTGTAGAGCGCCTCCTCCACCTCCAGGCTGGAAATGTTTTCGCCGCCGGAAATGATGATGTCCTTGGAGCGGTCCTTGATTTCCACGTAGCCGTCGGCGTGCACCACGCCGAGGTCGCCGGTGTGGAACCAGCCGCCGGTGAAGGCCTCGCCGCCGGCGCCGGGGTTTTTCAGGTAGCCTTTCATCACCGTGTTGCCGCGCAACATTAACTCGCCGATGGTGGCGCCGTCCGCCGGCACCGGCCGCATGGTTTCGGGGTCGGCGACCATGGCGTCCTCCAGCGTCGCGTGGTTCACGCCCTGGCGCGCCATTTTCAGCGCCTGTTCATCCGGCGAAAGTTCATTCCACTGCGGCTGCCATGCGCACACCGTCGCCGGGCCGTAGGTTTCGGTCAGGCCGTACAGATGGGCCACGCGAAAGCCCATTTTTTCCATGGCCAAAATCACCGCGCTCGGCGGCGCCGCGCCGCCGGTTGCAACCTCCACGGTGTGCCCGAACCTCACCTTGTCGCCGTCCGGCGCGTGCACCAGCATGTTCAGCACGATGGGCGCGCCGCACATGTGGGTGACGCGGTGGTCGCGGATCATGGGGAAGATTAATTTCGGCTCCACCTGGCGCAGGCAGACATGGGTGCCGCCCACCGCGGTCACCGCCCAGGTATAGGTCCAGCCGTTGCAGTGAAACATGGGCAGCGTCCACAGGTAAACCGAGTCGGCGGTGAGGCCGAAAGCGAGCGCGTTGCCGAGCGCGTTCAAGTAGGCGCCGCGGTGGTGGTAGACCACGCCCTTGGGGTTGCCGGTGGTGCCGGAGGTGTAGTTGAGGGAGATGCCATGCCACTCGTCGGCCGGCGGTTGCCAGTCAAATTGCGCATCCCCCTCATCGAGAAACGCCTCGTAATTTTTTTCGCCGATAAACTCACCGTCGCCGGCGGCGGTGTCGTCCACGTCAATGACGGTGATTTTTTGTTTGACCTTTTTCAGCGCCTCGGCAATGACGGTTGAGAACTCACGGTCGGTGAGCAGAACCTTCGCCTCGCCGTGGTTGAGGATGAAAGCGATGGTGTCGGCGTCCAGGCGGAAGTTTATGGCGTTCAACACGGCGCCGCACATGGGCACGCCGTAGTGCGCCTCCAGCATCGCCGGCGCATTGGGCGACATCACCGACACCGTGTCGCCCGCGCCGATGCCGCGCCCGCGCAGCGCGCCGCCGAGTTGGCGGCAGCGGCGGTAAAACTCGGCGTAGGTGCGGTGCATGCCGCCGTGAATGACGGCGCTTTTGTCCGGATACACCCGCGCCGCGCGCGCCAGAAAACTCAGCGGCGTCAGCGCGGCGTAGTTGGCGGCGTTCTTGTCAAGGCTCTGCTCAAAGATGTTGGGTTTGCCCACGGCGGCCTCCGGCTATACAATGGCACCCCGCCACTGTAACACACTCGCCGCCGCCGATTAAAAGAGCCGCCGGCCATGAGCCTGCAAAACCCCACCCCCGCCAACCCGCAGCCGCTGACCGCTTTCAGCCCGCGCATTCGCAAGTCGCCGTTCTTCGCCGCCACCCGCCGCCACGGTTGCAACGCGTTCACCGTTTACAACCACACCTACCTGCCGCTGTACTACGCCGACCCGGTGACCGATTACCGGCGGCTGGTGGAGCATGTGAGTTTGTGGGATGTGGCGTGCCAGCGGCAGGTGGAAATCACCGGCCGCGACGCCGCGCGCTTCACCCAGATGCTGACGCCGCGCAACCTGTCGGCGGTGAAGGCCGGGCAGTGCCGGTATGTTTTGATTACCGACGAGAACGGCGGCATCATCAACGACCCGGTGCTGCTTAAACTCGGCGCCGCGCATTTTTGGCTGTCCCTCGCCGACTCGGACGTGCTGCTATGGGCCAAGGGCCTGGCGCAAAACGCCGGCATGGAGGTGAACATCACCGAGCCGGAAGTGTCGCCGTTGCAAGTGCAGGGGCCGAAGTCGCCGCAGGTAATCGCCGCCCTGTTTGGCGGCGCGGCGCGCGACTTGAAATATTTTCACTTCATGGAGGCTGAGTGGAACGGCGCCAGCCTGCTGGTTTCCCGCACCGGCTGGAGCGGCGAGCGCGGCTATGAAATCTACCTGCGCGATGCGGCCCTCGGCGATGCGCTGTGGGAGGCGGTGATGGAGGCGGGCAAACCGTTTTCCATCGGCCCCGGCGCGCCGTCGCACATCCGCCGCATTGAGGGCGGCATGCTGTCCCACGGCATGGACAGCGGCCTGGACACCAACCCGTTTGAGATGGGCCTGGAGCGGCTGGTGGACCTGGAACAGGACGCCGCGTTCATCGGCAAGGAGGCGTTGCGGCGCATTCGCGCCGAGGGCGTCCGGCGGCGCTTCACCGGCGCCACCATCGACGGCGCGCCGCTGGCGGCAAACGAGCACCACTGGCCGGTGCACAGCAACGGCCTGGCGGTGGGAAAGCTGACCAGCATGGTCCACTCGCCGCGCCTTGGGCGAAACATCGGCCTTGTCCTCCTCCCAATAGGGTGCGCAAATCCCGGCAGCCGCGTCACCGTCCACACCGATGACGGCCCGCGCGATGCCACCGTCACCGCGCTGCCGTTTTACGATCCGGAAAAAAAACTGGCCCGGGGGTGACGGCGGTGGACGGCGAAAAAATTCTGTTTGTGTTCCCCGGCCAGGGTTCCCAATACCCCGGCATGGGCGGGGATTTGCACCACATGTTTGCAAGCGTGCGCAAAATTTACGCGGACGCCTCGGAGGCCCTGGGCTACGACATCGCCGAACTTTCTTTCGGCGGCGGCGGCGGCGACATTCACCGCACAAAATTCACCCAGCCGGTACTGCTCACCCATTCGGCCGCCTGCATGGCCGCGCTGGCCGAGTGCTGCGGTAAGTTTTTCACCGCGCACTGCGCCGCCGGCCACAGCCTCGGCGAATACACCGCGCTGGTGGCGGCGCACAGTTTGGACTTTGCCGGCGCGATGCGCCTGGTGCAAAAGCGCGGCGAACTCATGGGCGAACACGGCGAGGGCGAGATGACCGCGCTGCCGCTGGATGTGGAAAGCGCGCGCGCCCTTGCCGACAAATATTTCTGCGCCGTCGCCGGCTGCAACCTCGCCGACCAGACCGTGGTCGGCGGCCGCGCCGAGGACCTGGAGGCGCTGGAGCGCGGCATGCGGGAACTGTATCCGAAGAAACGTTTCGCAAGATTAAAAACCGAAGGCGCGTTTCACACCCACTACATGGTAAAGGCGGCACGCGAGTTTCGCGCGGCGCTCGCCGCCGCCGATTTGCAGCCGCCGGAAATTGAAGTGCTGTCCAACTACACCGGCGGCTTCCACGGCGGCGATGCCGGCATAATCAAGTCGCGCCTGTTTTTTCAATTGTTCCACCCGGTGCAATGGCACGCCAACCTGCAAACCGCGGCAGCCGCCGGCGTCACCCGCATCGTGGAATTCGGCGGCGGCATCGGAAGCGGCGAAACCCCGGCCGAAAAACGCCCGAATCTGGAAGGCATCATCAAAAAAGCCTTCCGCCGCAGCGCAAACCCGCCGGCCTACCATGCGGTGATTAACCTTGAAACGGCGCACACCACGGCGGAGGCGCTGGGACGGCGGTGAGGCCGGTGCAACCCAAAACAGCGCAAACGAATATAATCCCCGTCAGCCAATGAACCACCGCAGGAGGAATTGACAATGAACGCGATTTGTAAATTTATGTGCTCGCTGTGCCCCTTTGCCGAGTTGGCCGGGCGGGCCGGGCTGGCCCTGGTCTTTTTGGTCGGGGGGATCGGTAAAATCACCGGTTACCAGGGCGCTTTCGGCTACATGCAAAGCAAGGGCGTACCGGGTGAACTTTTGCCGCTGGTGATTATTCTGGAAATCGCCGCGCCCATCGCCATCATCATCGGCTGGCAGACGCGCTGGGCGGCGCTGGCGCTGGCCGGGTTTACAGTGCTCACCGTGCTGTTTTTTCATTTTGATTTTGCCGACCGCGCGATGATGAAAAACATCGCCATCACCGGCGGCCTGCTGGTGCTGGCCTGCGCCGGCGCCGGGCGGTTCAGCGTGGACCGCATGCGCGCCGCCGGGCGGCCGAATTAAAAAACCAGGTTCACCATCACCAGCATCACCGCCAGAAAAATCAGGGTCATCGCCCCCCCGGCGCGCATGTAGTCCGCCACGCGGTAGCCGCCGGGGCCCATGATCAGGGCGTTCACCTGGTGGGTGGGGATGAGGAACGAGTTGGAGGTGGCGAGGGCGACGGTGATGGCGAAGACCGCCGGGTCGCCGCCGCCGGCCACCGCGATGTTCACCGCCAGCGGCACCAGCAGCACGGTGGCGCCCACATTGGACATCATCAGCGAGAAGAACGTGGACAGCACGGCAATCACCGCCAGCAGCACCCACAGCGGCACCGCGCCCAGGGCGTGCAGAATGTGCGCGGCGATCCACTGTGCGGCGCCGGTGTGCTCCACCGCCAGGCCGAGGGGGATTAAACTGGCCAGCAGAAACACCGTCTTCCAACTAACCGCGCTGTAGGCCTCCTCGATTTTCAGCACGCCGGTGAGGATCATGCCGATGGCGCCGGCCATCAGCGCCACCGCCAGGCGCAGGTCGGTGAAGAGCGCCAGGCCCAGGGCAAGCAGAAAAAAAGCCAGCGCGTGGCCGACTTTTTTCGGGCGCAGTTCTTCCTTGGGGTATTCGGTGGTGACCACGACAAAGTTGCGGTCGCGCTCCACCCGCTGCAGGCTTTCCCACGAAGTGTGGCACACCAGGGTGTCGCCCGACTGCAGCGGAATATGGACGATGTTCTCGGTGATGGTTTCGCCGAGGCGGTGGATGGCGAGCACCGTCAGGCCGTGGTCCTTGCGCAGCCAGCTCTCGCCGATGGTGGGGCCGATGTGGCGCGAGCCCGGCGGGATGACGATCTCGGCGACGCCGGCCTTGGTCTGGGTCAGGTAGTCGGCGAACACCCGCAACTGCGGCTCCACCACCGCCGCGCGCTCCTCGTTGAATTTTTTCATGGCGTACTCCGAGGCCATCACCGCCAGCACGTTGCCGGCGCCGATGGCGGTGTCGCGCGACAGGCCGCCGGGGCCGAGGCGCACTTTCTTGCCGTCGTGCACGCCGACGATGCGCATGACGAATGCCTTTTCCACATCGCCCACCAACTCGCCGATTAAATCCGACTCGGCCGGCACCCGCACCTCGTACAGCGCGTAGTGGATGCCGTAGGTTTTGCGGATGTACTCAATGGTGCCCATGGCCTCAATGGCGCCGGCCTTCACCGCCGGCAGCACGCGCCGGCCGGCGAGTACGAAATACAAAATCGCGCTGGCCAAAATGACCGCGCCGATGGGCGCCACGGCGAACAGGCCGAAAGTCTCCATCCGCTGCCCGGCCGGCAAACTGCGGTTGGAGCTGAGCAGCAGGTCGTTCAGCAAAATCAGCGGGCTTGAGCCGACCATGGTGAGGGTGCCGCCGCAAATCGCGCAAAACCCCATGGGCATCAGCAGCCGCGACGCCGGCAGGCCGGTGCGCGCCGAGATGCGGCTGATCACCGGAATGAACAGCGCGGCGGCGCCGACATTCTGCATGAAGCCGGAAATCAAGCCCGCCGTTCCGGAGGTGAGGGGGACGATGCGCCGCTCGGTGCCGCCGCCGATGCGGGTGATGGTGTTGGCGACGCCGGTCATGACGCCGGTTTTGTCGAGGCTTGCGCCGATAATCATCACCGCAATGATGGACACCACCGCGTTGCTGCTGAAACCGCTGAACAATTCGCCCGCCGGCACCAGCGCCGCGGACACGCCCAGCGCCGGGCCCAGCCACGACCACAGGCCGAGCAGAATCATGACGCCGATGCCGGTGGCGTCCAGCGAAAAAACCTCAAACGCGAACAGGTAAACGGTCAGCGCCAAAATGCACAGGGTGATGGCGATCTCAAGCGACGGCGCGGTGCTCCACAACAAATAACCTAGGTACAAAAACAGGAGGGCGGCGGCAATGCGGATGAACTTTCCTTCAAGGAACGAAAGAAAGGATTTGTAAACCTTCACCATGGGGGCTTGCCGATTATAGCGGGCCGCAAGCCTCAGCGCCCGGCGCGGGTGTTCGGCGCGCCGTGGTACAGGTTCACCACATGGCGCGCGTCGCTGAAGAACAAATAACGTTCCACCAGCAGCCCGGCCGCCGCGCTCACCGCCGCCAGCCAGCGCGCCCCGGCGCCGCCGTCGGTGCCGAGCAGCAGCGCCGCCGGCGCCGCAATGCCGAGCGCAAAGAACACCGCGCGCAATGCAAGCGAAACCGTCCCCGGCAGGCGGAAGCCGAATTCCTCGGTGAGAAAAGTGCCGGCGCTGTGTCCCACGTCCAGCAGCCGCACCGTCCCGCCCTTGAGTCCGGTGGCGTCGCCGACGGTGGGCCCGCCGGGGCGGCCGATGGCGCGGTAATACCACAGTTTGCACAAGCCGCCGGCGGCAAGCGCGGCGATGGCGAAAGCGCGCAACGCCGGCGAGTCGCCGCACAGCGCCAGCGCCAGCAGCGCCCCGGACATCACCCCCAGCGCGATGTAGTTCACCGGCGTCAGCGGCGTGCGCCACTGCGGAATGGTGCGCAGGCAGGCGTAAATCATGCCGGTGCTGAACAGAGTGGCGAGCGCAACCGCCGCCGTCGCCAAAGCCGCCGCCGTCTGCAGCATGCCGCCGCCGTCACCGTTAATTAAAAGCGCGCCCCAAACCAGCGCCGGCGGATAAAACGCCACCGCCAACAAACCCTCGCGCGACAGCCACGAAGTGCGCACGCGAAAGAACGCCCGCCACGCATTTTTTTTGTTCGCCAAATGCAAGGTGGAGGACAGCAGTCCCGCCGTCACCAGCCCCAGCCCGACCGCGAACACCGCCGCCGCCGCCCCGCCCGCCGCCAACGGAACGCCGCCCAGCGCAAAAACCGCCAGCACGATGAACAAGCCATAGCCGGCGCCGGAGGTGACGGTGAAGAGGATGACGGATTTGGCCGGGTGCATGATGGTCTCGGGCAGCGCGGGCGGCGGTTATTTTACTCGCTCACCGGGCAAAGCGCCGGTGGAAACGGTGGTTGCATGGGCGGAGGCGGTGGTTCGGAGTCTGGAAACGGTGGTTGCCGAGGCCGGAATGGTGGCTGCACCCGCGGGAGCGGTGGTTTGAGTCGCGGAAACGGCGGTGAAAAAAGTTTTGTCCGCGTAAACATTCCGCCCGCCGCCATCATGGACGAAAACTCAGCAGCAGCAAAACGCCGCCGGCGATGCCGGCCGGCCAGGCGGCGGTGGCGGTGCCGAGGGCGGCGGTGAGGATTGCGGCGGCAAGAAGGATGCCGCCGGTGATGGCGCAGATTTGGCGGCGGTGGCCGGCGCGGATTTCCCGGCGCAGTTTGCGCAACTCGTCGGAGCGGACGCGCAACAGCAAATCCTCGCTTTGCGCGCGGCGCAGCACTTCGTAAACCAGCATCGGCAACTCCGGCGCGATGCGGCCCCAGCGCGGCAACTCGCGGGCGATTCTTTTTGCCGCGGCGCGCGGCCCGGCCTGCTCGGCCATCCACCGCTCCAGATACGGCTTCGCCGTTTGCCAAAGGTCAAGGTCGGGGTACAGCGCGCGGCCCACGCCCTCAATATTCAGCAGGGTTTTTTGCAGCAGCAGCAGTTGCGGCTGCACCGGCATCTGAAAACGGCGCGCGGTCTGGAACAGGCGGACGATGAATCGGCCGAAGGAAATTTCGCGGATGGGGCGGGCGAAGATTGGCTCGCACACGGTGCGGATGGCGGCCTCAAATTCCTCCACCGGCGTCTGCGGCGGCACCCAGCCGGCGTCCAGGTGCGCCTGCGCCACGGCGCGGTAGTCGCGGCGGAAAAATGCAAGAAAATTTTCCGCCAGGTAGCGTTTGTCCGACTCGCCCAGGCTGCCCATGATGCCGAAGTCCACCGCGCGGTACTGGCCATCGGGCGCGACCAGGATGTTGCCGGGATGCATGTCGGCGTGGAAAAAACCGTCGCGGAAAGCCTGGGTGAAAAAAATTTCAACGCCGTTGTGCGCAAGTTGGCGCAGATCAACGCCGGCCGCGCGCAATGCATCAACATCGCGGATGGGAATGCCGCTGACGCGCTCCATCACCATCACCTCGCGGCGGGTGTGCTCAAAATAAATGCGCGGCACGTAAATCATCGCCGAGTCGGTGAAGTTTGCGCGCAGCAAACTCGCGTTGGCCGCCTCGTGCAGCAGGTCCAACTCGTTGTGAATGGTTTTGTCGTATTCCTCCACCACCTCCAGCGGCCGCAGGCGCGGCGCCTCGCTCCAGAAGCGCGTCGCCATTTCGGCCAGCGCATACAGCAGTCCGAGGTCGCGGTTGATGACCTTTTCAATGTCCGGGCGAATCACCTTCACCACCACCGCGCTGTCATCGTGCAGAACGGCGTGGTGCACCTGCGCCACCGAGGCCGAGGCAAAAGGCCGGCGGTCAAACTCGGCAAAGCGCGCCGCCAACGGCGCGCCGTAGGCGCGCTCCACAATGCGCCGCGCCACATCGCCGGCGAAAGGCGGGACATCGTCCTGCAGCCGGGTGAGTTCCGCCACCAGGTCTTCGGGCAGCAGGTCGGGGCGCGTGGACAGCATCTGCCCGAACTTGACGAACACCGGGCCTAATTCCTCCAGCGCCTCGCGCAGGCGGACGGCGTGCGGCTTGCGCGGCGGCGGCGCGCCGAACCGCAGCAGCCGCGACACAAAACGCATGCCGCCGAAAAACTTCAGCGACACCAGGTAATCGTCCAGCCCGTGGCGGACGCACACCCGCGCGATGCGCAGCAGGTGGAACAGGCCGGCCCGCTTCATCGCCGCCGCGCGCGCTCCTCGGCGGCGCGCAACCGCCGGGAAAATTCGGCCGCATCGGCGTGCAGTCGGCGCACTTCATGCGCAAGCGCGTCCACCTCATCGGCGCGCGCCGCAAGTTGCGCTTCGTCCTTGAGGAACCAGCCGAAATCTTCGGCGGCGGCGGCGCAATTTTGACTGAGCAGCCGGCCGAGCGCGCGCGCCGCGCCGCCGGCCGCACGGGCCGGGGCGTCGCCGATGAAGCGCGCAACCTCTTCCTCCCAGTCCACTTGCAGGCGCGCCAGGGCGGCGATGAACCGGCGGCCGGTGTCCAGGTCACCGCTGATTTCAATTTCGTCAAAGTCGCAAACCTCACCGCCGCACAAATGCCGCAGCGCCTTGAAAAAAGTTTCCGCCTGTGCGGTCAGCACCGTGTCGGCTTCGGCGCGCCGGCCCGGCCGGCACCACAACCGCGCATCGGCGACGTGCACCACCACGGCGCGGCCGGCAATGTGGACGGCGACGGTCTTGCCGTCCACCGCGCGCAATGCGCCGGCCGCGTCCGGGTCGGCGCGCAACAGGCGGTTGGCGGCGGCTTGCAGAAATTCCGGCAGCGGCGAAAACATTTCAGAACTTGCAGCCCACATGCACGGCGACGATGCCGCCGGCCAGGTTGTAAACCTCAACGCGCTCAAAACCGGCGGCGGCAATCATCGCGCGCAATTCTTCCTGCGGCGGGTGCTTGCGGATGGATTCCACCAGGTAGCGGTAACTGCCGCGGTCGCCGGCCACCAGCGCGCCCAGTTGGGGGATGACGCTGAACGAATAGGCGTCGTAAATTTTCTCCAGCAACGGCGACCGCGGCCGGGAAAATTCCAGCACCAGCAACCGCCCGCCGGGCCGCAACACGCGCCGCATGGAGGCAAGGGCGGCCGGGATGCGGATGACATTGCGCAGGCCGAAAGCGATGCTGACACAGTCAAAAGTGTTGTCGGGAAAGGCCAGTTGCTCGGCGTCGGCGCGCACAAAAGCGATGTTGCCGGCGAGGCCGGCGTCCAACATGCGCCCGCGCCCGCGTTTCAGCATGGCATCGCTCAAGTCGCTCATCACCACAAAACCGCCGCCGCCCACGCGCCCGGCCAGCAACTTGCACAAGTCGCCGGAGCCGGCCGCCACATCCAGCACGCGGTCGCCTTTGGTGACGCCGGCGCGGGCGGCGGCGAATTGTTTCCACCAGCGGTGCGCGCCCAGCGACATCAAATCGTTCATCAGGTCGTATTTGCCGGCGACCGACTGGAAAACCTCACCCACCAGGCGGGATTTTTCCGCCTCGCTGACTTCGCGGTTGCCGAAATGCGCGCGCTGACTCATGGTCCCGCTTTCGGCCGCTCAGCGTTGCTCGCCGGCCTCGGCCAGGCGCGCGCGGTATTCCCGCCAGTTGCGCTCAAAGCCGGCCGCCAGGTCGTACAGCGTTTCCCACGAATAAATTCCGCTGTTGTGGCCGTCGTCAAAATGCAGGCGCACGGCGTACTGCCCGACCGCCTCGATTTTTTCAATGTTGACGTCGCGCTTGCCGGCGACCAGGGCTGGCCGCCCGGCGCCGTGGCCGCGCACCTCGGCGGACGGGGAATGCACGCGCAGGTACTCGCAACTCAGGGAAAATTGCGCGCCGTTGTCAAACTTGATTTCCAGACGGCGGCTGTTCTGGTGCAGGCGAATTTCCAGCGGGCGCGGCTTTTCACTCATCACCGCCGCCCGCGCCCAGCCACCGCGCCGCCATGCCGGCAAAATAACTCAGCACCGCATCGGCCCCGGCGCGCTTGAAAGCGGTGAGGGATTCCAGCGCCGTCGCCTCCAGGTCCAGCCAGCCGGCCTGGGCCGCGGCCTGCAGCATCGCGTATTCACCGCTGACCTGGTAGGCGAAGGTCGGCACGCCGAATCTCTCCTTCACCCGCCGCACCACGTCGAGGTAGAAGACTCCGGGCTTCACCATCACCATGTCGGCGCCTTCTTTGATGTCCAGTTCCACTTCCCGCATCGCCTCATCGGTGTTGGCCGGGTCCAGTTGGTAGGCGCGCTTGTCGGCCTTGCCCAGGGCGCCGGCCGAGCCGGTGGCGTCGCGGAACGGCGCGTACAAGGCCGAGGCGAACTTGGCCGCGTAGGCGAGGATGCGGGTGTTGGCGTGGCCGGCCGCCTCCAGCGCATCGCGGATGGCCTTGACCCGGCCGTCCATCATGTCCGACGGCGCCACCACCTGCGCGCCGGCTGCGGCATGCGACAGCGCCTGTTTAACCAGCGCGGCGACGGTGGCGTCGTTGGCGACGTAGCCGGCGGCATCCAACAGGCCGTCCTGGCCGTGGGAGGTGTAGGGGTCCAGGGCGATGTCGGTAATCACGCCGAGCCCCGGCAATTCGCCGCGCACCGCGCGCACCGCGCGCTGGATGAGTCCGTCCTCGTTCCACGCCTCCTCGGCGCCGGGCGTCTTGTCCGCCGCCGGCAGCGACGGAAACAGCGCAATCGCCGGAATGCCGAGCGCGGCCAGTTCTTTGACCTGACTTAGCATGCGGTCGATGCTGAGGCGCGCAATGCCGGGCATGGAGGGGATGAGTTCGGTGCGGTCCTCGCCCTCCACCACGAACAGCGGCTGGATTAAATCGTCCACGCTGAGGCCGCTTTCGCGCACCAGGCGGCGGCTGAACTCCTCGGCGCGGTTGCGCCGCATGCGGGTGGCGGGGTAGGGCATGCCTCAGTTGCGCCGCCGCCGCAACAGCAGCCAGTGCAGCACAAAAACGATGATATTCACCGCCATCACGATGGAACTCTGCAGCATGCTGCGCAGGGCGTAGCGTTTTTCGATGACTACCATCTCCTCCATGGTCGGCGGCTCGCGCTCGCCGTCGCTTGGCGCCGGCATGTAGAAATGCTCGGGGTCATCCACCGTCAACTGCGGAAAATTATACTGCACCAAATCGTAGCCGACGATGGCCAGGGCGACGGTGAAACACATCACCATGATGAAGCAGACCGCGCCGGCGTAGATGCTGAGCACGGTTCTTTCTTTGCGTTTTGCTTCGGGCTGGGCGTTCATTTTTTCCTCCGGGTGGTGGTGGGTTTTTTGCGCGCCGTTTTTTTGCCGGCAACTTTGGTTGTTCCGGCGCGGGAAACGGCGGCGGTTTTCTTTTTCTTTTTGGCGGGCGCGGATTTTTTCGCCGCCGACGGGGATTCGGCGGCGACCACCTGGCCGCCGGAAATGATGGTTTGCACACCGTCACCGCCGCCGCCGCCGAGTTCGACGGCGGTCGACAGCGGGCGAATGTCGGCGTCAATTAAATTGCCGATGCGCGCGCAGATGTCCTTGACCCCGCCGTCGCCGCTGACGGTGCGCAATTTCTGCTGCGCCTTGTAATAGTCCACCAGCGGCTCGGTGTCGCGCTCATACACCACCAGGCGGTTGTGCGCGGTGGCGGCGTTGTCGTCGCCGCGTTTTTTCAGTTTGCGCCTGCCACAGGCGTCGCACACGCCGCTCTTGCGCGGCGGTGAAAAGAATTCGTTGTAAATCGCCCCGCAGCCGCCGCAGGTGATGCGCCCGGTGAGGCGTTTGACCAGGGTGTCCTGGTTGACGTTGATGTACAGCGTCACCTGCAGCGGCCGGCCGAGCCAGTTGAGCAGACCGTCCAGGGCCTGGGCCTGGGGAATATTGCGTGGAAAACCGTCCAGAATAAAGCCGCGCTTGGTGTCCGGTTTTTTCAGCCGCTGCTCAACCATGCCGAGCACCACCTCGTCCGACACCAGTTCGCCGGCGGCCATGGCGGCTTTGGCCCGGCGGCCGAGTTTGCCGCCGCCGGCCGCCGCCTCGCGCAACAGGTCGCCGGTGGAAATTTGCGGAATGCCGTAACGCTCACCGAGTAACTTCGCCTGCGTCCCCTTGCCGGAACCGGGCGCGCCAAGCAACAGAATACGCATTAGAACTGCCTCATCGTTTTTTTTTTCGGTAGCGGCGCATTTTATAACAAAACCGCGCCGCGGGCGAGGGCGGCTGGGCACGTTTTGTGCGACAATCCGGGCATGGCGGCGCGCAATATTTTCTATGCCCAGTCCGGCGGGGTGACCGCGGTCATCAACGCCAGCGCCTGCGGCGTGATTGAGACGGCGCGCCGCCACCGCCGGCGCCTGGGCAAAGTGTACGCCGGCCGCGACGGCATCATCGGCGCCCTCACCGAGGATTTAATTGACACCAGCCGCGAGTCGGCGGCCGCAATTCGCGCGCTGCGCCACACCCCGTCCGGCGCCTTTGGCTCGTGCCGCCACAAACTTGCCGGGCTTGAGCAGGACCGCGCCGCATATGAGCGGCTGGTGGAGGTGTTCCGCGCCCATGACATCGGCCACTTTTTTTACAACGGCGGCGGCGACTCGGCCGACACCTGCCTCAAGGTCGCGCAATTGTCGCGCGCCCTCGGCTACCCCTTGCAGGCCATTCACATTCCCAAAACCGTGGACAACGACCTGCCCCTCACCGACAACTGCCCGGGCTACGGCTCGGTGGCGAAGTTCATCGCCGTGTCCGCCCGCGAGGCATCGTTTGACGTGGCCTCCATGGCGCGCACTTCCACCCGGGTTTTTATTTTGGAGGTGATGGGCCGCCACGCCGGCTGGATTGCCGCCGCCGGCGGCCTGGCCGCCGATGAACGGCACAACATTCCGCTGGTGATTTTGTTTCCGGAGATTGCGTTTGACCGGGAAAAATTTCTCGCCGCAGTGCGGCGCAAGGTGCGCAAGTTTGGCTATGTCTCGGTCGTGGTGTCGGAAGGCGCGCGCTACGCCGACGGAACATTCCTGGCGGCGGCCGGCGGCAAGGACGCTTTCGGCCACACCCAACTCGGCGGCGCCGCGCCGCTGGTCGCGCAACTGGTGAAAGAAAACCTCAACTACAAAACCCACCACGCCATCGCCGACTACCTGCAACGCGCCGCGCGCCACATCGCCTCCAAAACCGACGTGGAACAGGCCTATGCCGTCGGCAAGGCCGCGGTGGAGTTCGCCGTGGCCGGCAAAAACGCCGTGATGCCGGCCATCCGCCGCACCAACCACAAGCCCTACCGCTGGCGCATCACCGAGGCCCCGCTGCAGCGCATCGCCAACCGCGAAAAAAAGATGCCGCGAAACTTCATCACCCGGGACGGCTACCACATCACCGGAAGATGCCGCGCCTATCTGGAGCCGCTAATTCAGGGCGAGGATTACCCGCCATACAAAAACGGCATGCCGGATTATGTGCGGCTTAAGAATGTCGCGGTGCGGAAGAAACTGAAGCGGGGGTTCGCGCCGTAAG
>RKSH01000103.1 GCA_007570945.1 Gammaproteobacteria bacterium
ATTTTATGCAGCACGGTGTTGTCGGTGGCGACGCTGTCCGCGGTGTTGGTGTGGTTGGGCGTTTGACTTAAGAATCCATGATTAAAAGTTCATGCGATGATTTAACATGGCCGGCGCGATTGCCGGTGCGGTTCTTTCCAATGCGGGTTTCGCCCTGGCCCAGAGTGTACTGCCACTCCACTTCAGCAATGCGGAAGCCGGCGTACCATTTGCGCACGGTTCGGCAGTCGTTGTAGGAAAGAATGAATCCGCCGTGGTGTTCGCGCAACAGGTCGCGTAGGCGCGCATGGTCAAAGCCTTTGTGGTGGACGGGAAAATTCCGCATGGGGTAAATGCCGCGGAACATGCGGCTGTCGCCGTCCAGGTAGTAGGGCGGATCGCAGTAGAGAAAGTCACTTTGATGACGGGGAATGGTGTCTTCAAAACTTCCCTGCCGCACGGACAGAGTCGGGCAGCGAAAATCCCTCACCTTGTCCAGCAGGCGGGCAAATCTTTGCGGCTCTTCGTAAATGGATGACATCCAGCCGAGAAAGCCCGGTCCGTAAGACAGGTTGTGGTTAAACCAGTAATGGGCGGCGAGTTCCAGTTTGTCGGTGATGGGCTGCCCGCCGTGCCAGTGCCGCTTGAGGCGGTTTTTGACAATGCGGTAACGCCCCCTGGTCGGTTTCCACCGTGCAATTCTGTCGGCCAGTTTAACCGGAGAGCGGAGTTGCACCCGCCAGTAATTGGCCAGCACGTCAAACACATCGTAGCCGCGCACCGAAAGTCCGAGTTCACGGGCGCATGCAATTTCCACCGAGCCGCCGCCGATAAACGGGGAAACCAAAAGCCTCATCCCCGCCGGCAAATGCTCCACCACATGGCCCACCGCCAGACTTTTGCCGCCGGCGTAACGAATGGGGAGGCCCCGGTAGCGGGAGTATTTATATTTGGATTTGCCTCTCAGCGATGCGAGGAGCGCCTCTTTTTTGTCCACGCCGCCCATTATGGCGCAGGCCGCCCCGGCAAATACCGCGCCAGCAGCCGCGATTTAATTCTGTGGCGCAGGGTTTGGTGTTTGGCCAGCGCTTCTTTCAGCGCCGGGATGGTTTGCTTGGTGACGGCATGGCCTTTGGCGATGACTTTTTCGCTCACGGAAAAATCGAAGGAGCCGAACCCGGACAGGTCGGGGGTTATCACGAAATCGGCGCGGGCCAGGGAGGGGCCGGTGTTGTTGTCGGCCATGATCTGGATGAACTGCATGGTCATTTCCAGAATGTGGCGCGGGGGTTTTATTTTGCGGCTGCGGGTGCCGAGGTTGACGGCGATGACGAAGTCGGCGCCGAGGCTGCGCGCCGTTTGCACCGGCAGGTACTGGCTGATGCCGCCGTCCACGTAGTATTTGCCGCCGATTTCCACCGGCAGAAAAATCTGCGGCAGGCTGCAACTGGCGCGCACCGCGCGCGGCACCGCGCCGTGGTTAAAAACCGCCGGCGCGCCGTTGGCGAGGTCGGTGGCGACCACGGCGCATGGAATTTGCAAGTCATCGAATTGAATGGCGCCGAAAATTTTTTCCAGAAATAATTCAATGCGCTTGCTTGAGGCGAAGCCAAGCCGGCCGATTTTAATCGCCGCCAATTTTCTCCAGGTCAGGTCGTTGGCCAGTTCCTCCATGCGCGCAACCGGCATGCCGGCGGCCAGGCACACCGCGGCGATGGCGCCGCCGCTGGTGCCGGCGACTCGGTCCACGGTGATGTCGCTCTCGGCCAGCGCCCGGAGGACGCCGACATGGGCGACTGAGCGGGCGGTGCCGCCGCTGAGGGCGAGGCCGATGAGCGGCCGGGCGGCGCGCATCACGGTTCAGCCGGCAAAAGTCGCGGCGGCGCGCACCTCGGGCGCCACCGCGGTTTCGTATTGTGCAAAAGTTTGCGCAAACCGCCGCGCCAGTTCGCGCGCTTTGTTGTCGTAGGCGCTTTTGTCACGCCACTGGCCGCGCGGGTCGAGGATGGCCGGCGCCACGCCGGGGCAGTTTTGCGGCATGGCCAGGCCGAAAATTTCATGGCGCGCGGTGGCCGCCTGGTCCAGCCTGCCGTCCAGCGCGGCGTTCACCATGGCGCGGGTGTGGGCGATGGAAATGCGCGCGCCCTCACCGCAGGCGCCGCCGCTCCAGCCGGTGTTGATTAGCCAGACGCACGCCCGGTGGCGGCGGATTTTTTCGCCGAGCATTTGTGCATAGCGCCCGGGGTGCAACGGCAGAAAGGGCCCGCCATAGCACGGGCTGAAGTTCGGCGTCGGTTCGGCCACGCCTTTTTCGGTGCCGGCGACCTTGGCCGTGTAGCCGCAGAGAAAGTGCACCATGGCCTGCTCGGCGCTCAGCCGCGACAGCGGCGGCAGGACGCCGAATGCGTCGCAGGTCAGAAAAATGATGTTGCGCGGGTGGCCGCCGCGGCCATCGGCGGCGGCGTTGGGAATGTGGCCAATGGGGTAGGCGGCGCGGGTGTTCTCGGTCAAGCGGTCGTCGTCAAAGTCGGCGCGCCGGCTGTGCGCATGCCACGGAACGTTTTCCAGCACCGCGCCGAAACGGCTGGCGGCGGCGAAAATTTCCGGCTCGGCGGCGGCCGACAGGCGGATGGTCTTGGCGTAGCAGCCGCCTTCAAGATTAAAAATGCCGTCATCGCTCCAGCCGTGCTCATCGTCGCCGATGAGGGTGCGCGCGGCGTCCGCGGACAGCGTGGTTTTGCCGGTGCCGCTGAGGCCGAAGAAAAGCGCGCTGCGCCCGGCGGAATCCATGTTGGCCGAACTGTGCATCGGCATCACGCCGGCCGCCGGCAGCAGGTAGTTCATCACCGTGAACAGGGATTTTTTAATCTCGCCGGCGTAACCGGTGCCGCCGATTAAAACCATCCGCCGGCGAAAACTGATTGCGACAAAAGCCGCCGAGCGCACGCCGTCGCGCTCCGGCCGCGCATGAAAACCGGGCGCCGCAATCACGCAAAATTCGGGCTCGTGCGTTTTGCGCTCCTGCACGGTGGCGCGCAGAAAAAGATTGCGCGCAAACAGGCTGTGCCAGGCGTATTCGGTGGCCACGCGCACCGCAAGCCGCGTCGACCGCTCGGCGCCGACAAAGCAATCCTGCACAAAAACCTCCCGGCCCTTGAAGTGGCCGCAGATTTTTTTGTGCAGCGCGTCAAACTTGTCCTCGGCCAGCGGCGCGTTGTTGTCCCACCAGATTTCATGCTCGCTGCCGGCCTCGCGCACGATGAATTTATCCCGCGCCGAGCGGCCGGTGTGGCGGCCGGTATGCACCGCCAGCGCGCCGCTTTCCACCACCGCCGCCTCGCCGCGCCGCAGGGCATGCTCATACAGCGCCGCCGCCGGCGGCGACCACCACACCCGCGCGGCGAGGGTGAGGCCCTGGCGCGCCACGCCGTTGTGCGGGTTGTGCGGTCCGTGGTTGTCCATGGCGCGCTGCTTACTTCAGCGCCACCAGGTAGGAAACCCACGCCAGGTCGTTTTCGCCGCGGCGGGTTTTGGTGTAGACGCCGTTGCCGGACTCGCCGTCTTTGTCGGTGCCCTCCCAGTACGGGTCCACCCTGGCAAAGCCCGCCTCGTACAGCAAATCGGTCATCTCCGGCATGGTCCACAGCCGCCAGCGGTAGGTGAATGCGTTGCGCATCTCGCTGCCGTCCTTGAAGCGAAAGTGAATCGCCAGGGACGCCTCGTGGGTGACCGGCCAGAACTCGTCCTGGTCCCACACATAACTGAAGCCCCCGTCCTGCTCGGTCTCCTCCTCCATTTCCTGCATCGCCTCCGGGCCGCCGAACATGTCCAGCACCAGAATTCCGTCGCGCGCCAGGTCCTCATGGCAGCCGCGCAGGTAGTGCAGCATCTCGGCGCGGGTCATGAAAATCCAGTAGGAAAAATTCTGCGCGCAACGCACATCGGGCCGCTTGCGGCTGGGGTCGCGCACATCGGCCTGGTGCAAAACCGCGCGCGCGCCGGCCTTGCCCATGGGCGCAAAATGCCGCTCGCGCCCCCAGGCGAGGGGCTCCGGGTCAATGTCAAAAGCCTCGGCGGTGTGGCGGCGGCTGCGCTTAATCCACTGCGCCGTCAGCGCCCCGGTGCCGCTGAAGTCCTCGCGAAAATGCAGCGCCTGTTTGCCGCGCTCTTTCTTGTAAACCCGCGCAAGAAACGCCACATCCGGCTCCGGCGACTGCACCGACATCTCATACAACTCATACTTGTCGGCGGTGGCGGCGGTGAACCTGCTTTTTCTTTTGCGCGGGGATTTTTTTTTGGGCATTGGTTTTCGTTTGATGAGGGTGAAAGGGTCGGGATGATAGCACGGGTTGGCGCCAACGGTTCATACAGGCGCAGAACCGCGAAATTTCCCCGGAGGCGAAATCCAACTTGGGATAAGCCCGCCGTCCGCCACGCGCTTTCTCGCCATATCGGCGCATTTCTCGTCAATCTCAAACCCGGTGAAGTTTCTGCCACGCGCGCCCGCCGCCGCGGCGCCGGAGCCGGTGAACGGGTCCACCACCAAATCGCCCGGCCAAAAGGATTTTTAACCTCTCTTCATCGTTCAAATAATCGCACAGCGCCTCCTCCTGGGAGCGGCCGCCGTTGCTCACGCTGTGCGTCAGTATGCTTGCCATGCGATTCCGCACCTCTTCCAATATCCGCGCCTCAACGGAAGGAAACTTGAGAAACACCCGCATTCCATCCCGCAACTCATGGAGGGAAAGTTTGGCCGGCTTATCCACAGTCAATATCCCGCATGGAGACGACTTTTTTTAAATAAACCGACACATATGCGCCGCTTTCTTTCACCGGCCGGGCGCGCTCTAATTTGCTTCGCGCGGCGGCGCAGTAATCGCCGTCAATTTCGGCGCCAATATAGCGCCGTCCCATCTGCCGGGCGGCAACCGCGGCGGTGCCGGCGCCGGCAAAAATATCAAGAACAATGTCATTCTCGTCCGTGCTCATCAATATCATTCTCTCGATGAGAGGCACCGGCAATTGGCAGGGATGCTCCTCTATCCGGCGGCAGTTGTGGCGCACCCGGTGAATGTCATCCCACACATCGCTGACCTGGTAGCCAAAGCTGTGGCGCAAATGCGACTTGCCGCCGTAGTCTTTAAGGTATTCGGCGCAAACCCGGCAGCGCTTATGGGGCGCCCGAACATCGTAAAATTTGTAATTTCCCGTTTTTGTGTAAAACAGAATGCCGTAATGCGCGGGTTGCAGGCTTTTGCCCAGGGGCCGGCCGTTGGCATTCCACGCAATCCAGTGGCGAAACTCCGCGACCTCATTAAGCATTGCGGAGGTGTAAGTCAGGATTTTGGGAATGTTGTAGATAAAAACACTCCCGCTCGGCTTCAGGACGCGAACCGCTTCCTTCACCCACGTGGATGTCCACTCCAGATACTCCTCAAAGGGCCGGCGGTCCTTGTACGACTTGTACCTTTTGTTCAAGTTAAAGGGAGGATCGGAAAACACCATATCCACCGAATTGCCCGGCAAGGCGCGCATGAGTTCAATGCAGTCCCGCTGATGCACGGTTCCGGTGACTTCATCCACATCAACGTAACCATCGTTGGAAAAAGGCGGAACCCGCCGCGCCAGCGCGGCGGCGTTCATCTTCGTTTGAGATTCGTTCACCGCTGTTGCAGTCACAACTTCACCCTCACAGCCCGGGCCTCGACTATACCACCGTTCACTCCAGCGTATCCATATGCGTCTCAAATCTCCCCCGCCGGCGGTCGGCGAAGAATCGCTGCAGTGATTTGGTCACCACCCGGAACGCCAACTCATCCCATGGAATTTCCTCCTCCTCCACCAGCGCGGCTTCCAGGGTTTCGCTGCCGGCGGCGCAGTGGGGGGTGGGCAGGGCGCCGGTGAAAATCATGTAGACTTGGTTGCGGTGCGGCAGGTTGTAGAGCGCGTAGAGGCCGCCGACGGTGACCGCCGCCAGGGCCTCCTCCCGGGTTTCGCGCGCGGCGGCTTCGGCGACGGTCTCGCCGTTTTCCATGAAACCGGCCGGGATGGTCCATAATCCGCTGCGCGGGGCGATGGCGCGGCGGCACAGCAACACGCGCCCGCCATGCACGGCGATGCAGCCGGCGACGATTTTCGGGTTCTGGTAATGAATGGTGCCGCAGGCGGCGCACACATGGCGCGCCAACGAATCGCCCTGCGGAATTCGCAGGCGCACCGACTGCCCGCAATGGCTGCAAAAATTCATCAGC
>RKSH01000214.1 GCA_007570945.1 Gammaproteobacteria bacterium
ATTGGGGGGCGGCGGCGGCCGGGGCGGCTGTCGGTTTGGGCGCGGCGGCGATGTTGCGGTAGACCAGGTCGCACTCCTCCTCCAGCGCGCAGCGGCCGCCGCAAACGTAACGGTGGGTGATGGTGACGAAGACCAGCGCGCCGCTGCGGCCTTGTTTACACCGGACGGCGGTGATTTTTGATTCCAGATTCACCTGGTCGCCGATGCAAAGCGGATGAAAAAAACGCAACCGGCCGCCGGCCCACATGCGCCCGGGCAACGGCACCGGCGGCAAAAATCCGCCGCGTTTGGCATGGCCGTCGACGGACAATTCGGCGGTGGGCGTGCACCGGTGAAAATACAGCCAGTGCCACAACAACGGCAGCGCCGCGCCGGCCCCGGGCGGGGGCAAATCAGAATCAAGCGCGGCATGCAACTTAAGCGCCGGCGCAAGCGCAATCACATCGGCCGCGGTTTGCGTTTTGCCAACCCAGGTTTGCAGTTGCTGCAAATTAATCCCGCACATCGTGCACTCCCAGCCACGCGCCGACCACATCGGCGCGCAACCCGGCCGGCGCGCCGTGCCAGCGGATTTCGCCCTTGCCCAGCACGTAAATTTGGTCGGCGATGGCGGCGGCGAAAGCGTGGTTCTGCTCCACCAGCAGGATTGCCGGGCCGGCGGTTTTGAGCCCGGCGAGGCGGCGGCGAATTTCGTCCACCACCACCGGCGCCAGGCCCTCGGTCGGCTCGTCCAGCAGCAACAAACGCGGGTTTTGCAGCAGCGCGCGCGCGATGGCCAACATCTGCTGTTCACCGCCGCTGAGCTCACCGCCGCCATGGCGCAGACGTGCCTTCAGCGGCGGAAACAGCGCAAAAACTTTTTCCCCGCTCCATTCACCGGCGCGCCGCGCAAGAAACAAATTCTCCGCCACCGTCAGCGACGGAAAAATCTCGCGCGCTTCCGGCACATATGCGATGCCGGCGCGGGCGATGCGCCACGGCTGCGCCGAGGTGATGTCCTCACCGTCAAACCGCACCCGCCCGCTTTGCGCCGCCGCCTGGCCGACAATGGTTTTGAGCAGGGTGGACTTGCCGGCGCCGTTGCGGCCGAGCAGCGCCACCAATTTTCCCGGCGGCACGCGCAGTGAAACATCGCGCAGGATGCGGCTTGCGCCATAGAAAGTGTTGACGCCGCAAAGTTCCAGCATCACCCCATCCCCAGGTAGCGCGCGCGCACCGCCGGCGAAGCGCGCACCTCGGCCGGCGCGCCCCGCATCAGAACCTCGCCATAATCCAACACCGTGATGTGCGAGGCCAGGTCAAAAATCACATCCATGTCGTGCTCAATGACCAGCAACGCCAACTCCTCCGGCAGCCGGCGGATGAGATTTTTAATCGCCGCCGTTTCCTCCGGACTCATGCCGGAAGTGGGCTCGTCCAGCAGCAGAACCTTGGGCCGCAGGGCGAGGGTGAGGCCGATCTCCAGTTGCCGCATGGCGCCGTGGGAAAGGTGCGCGGCGCGGGTGTGCGCCTGCGCGCCGAGACCGAGCCGGTGCGCGCGGTCCAGCGCCTCGGCAAACACTTCCGTGCGGGACAAAAAACCGCGCCAGAAAATTTTGTATAACTTTTTGCGCTGGGCGATGGCGATGGCGAGGTTTTCCGCCACCGTCAACCCGGCAAAAAGCGAATTGTGCTGAAAACTGCGCCCCAGCCCGGCGCGGGCGCGCGCATCCGGCGGCGACTTGCCGAGGTTTATGCCGTCCATGCAAACCTCGCCGGCGTCGGCGGCGGCCTCACCGCTCAGCAAATTGAAAAAAGTGGTTTTGCCGGCGCCGTTGGGGCCGATGATTCCGTGGCGCTCGCCGGCGGCGACGCTAAGCGACACGCCGCGCACCACGGCCAGGGCGCCGTAGGATTTTTTTAATCCGCGCGCCTCAAACATTGCCGCCGCGCCGGTGAAGTTTGCGCGGCAGCCGGGAAAGCATTCCGGCCACGCCGCCTTCTGCAAACAAAACCATGAGGACGAACAAAACGCCCAGGTAAAAAACCCAGAACTCGGTGAGGCCGGCGAGGTGGTGGCGCAGCAGAATCACCAGCGCCGCGCCGAGGGCGGCGCCGGACAGGCTGCCCATGCCGCCGACAATCACCATCACCAGCACTTCGCCGGACACCGTCCAGAATGCGAGGTCGGGCGAAATAAAACCGTTGTGCTGCGCGGCGAGGGCGCCGGCAAAACCGGCCAGCGCGCCGGCGAGGGTGAAGGCGGCGAGTTTGCAGCGTAGCACCGGGCAGCCGAGGGAGCGCAGGCGCGGCTCGTTGCGGCGCAGCGCGGCCAGGGTGTGGCCAAAAGGCGAGCGCGCCACCATGCGCAGCAGAAGAAAAACCGCCACCGCCGCGCAAACCGCAAAAGCGCTAAACACCGCCGGCTCGCCGCTGTCCAAAGCGAGAAAGGAAAAATCCACGCGGCCGATGCCGGCCATGCCGTCGTCGGCGTTGAAGGCGCGGCTGTTAAGAAAGAACGCGTACACCATCTGGCCGATGGCGAGGGTCATCATGATGAAAAACACGCCGCCGAGCCGCACCGCAAAGAAACCGGCGGCCGCGGCCGCCACTGCTGTGACGGCGACCGCCAGCGGCATCGCCATCCACATGGGCAGGTTCACGAAAACGCCGAAGGCGGCGACCGCATATGCGCCGAGGGCAAAGAATGCGGCATGGCCGAGCGACACCAGGCCGGCGCAGCCAACCAGCAGGTCCAGGCTCATGGCAAAAATGGCGAACACCGCGACCTCGCTCAGCACCTCCTTGCCGAAGTCGCCGGTGAACAGCCAAGCCATTGCGGCCGCCGCCACCAGCGCCGCGGCCAGCGGGTCACGGACATCCGGGGCGCGGGTCACCGTTTTTAACACTCAGTGCACCGTCGCGGCCGGGAACAGGCCCGTGGGCCGCACCATCAGCACCGCCGCCATCAGCGCGTAGATGGTGGCCGCGGCGAACTCGGGAAAAACCACCTGGCCGAAAGTGTCGGCCAGGCCCACCAGCAGCGAGCCGAACATGGCGCCCTTCAAACTGCCGGGCCCGCCCACCACCACCACAATCAGGGCGAGGATGAGGATGGGCATGTCCATGCCCGGGAACACCGGGAACACCGGCGCCGCCGCGACCCCGGCCAGGCCGGCCAGGCCGCAACCGAGGCAGAACACGAAAAAGAACACCCGCTCCACGTTGATGCCGAGGGCCGCGGCCATGCGGCGGTTGTCCACCCCGGCGCGCACCATGGCGCCGATGCGGGTTTTTTCCAGGCCGAGGTACAGCGCGGCCATGACGGCGATGCCGAGGGCGATGAGAAACAGCCGGTAGGCCGGGTATACCTGGCCGAAAATTTGCACGCCGCCGGCAAACACCGCCGGCTCGGCGATGCTGTAGGGAAAGCGGCCCCAGACCATGCGCGCCACGTCAAAGCCGATGAAAATTAAACCGAACGTGACCAGCACCTGCTGCATGGGACTCTTGCGGCGGATGTGGCGCAGCAAAATTCCGTACAGCGCGGCGCCGCCGGCCGCCACCAGCAACGGCGCAAGAAAAAACGCGGCCCAGAATGAATCAAAAGCCGCCGCGCAGGCGACGCCGAGGTAGGCGCCGAACATGAACAGGGTGCCGTGTGCAAGATTGATGAAGCGCATCAGGCCGAACACCACCGACAGGCCCACCGACAGCAGAAACAGCAGCGCCGCCAACTGCAAACCGTTCAGCAGTTGGATGAGGAAAACCATGGACCGGCGGCGCGCCGCGGCTACATGCGGCAGCCCCCGGCCGCATCGCGCATGTCGGGAAGCACATCCAGCACTTCGGCGGTGACGCCGCCGCGCGCGCTCTTGCGCACCTGGGAGATGTAGATGTTCTGGATAATGTTGTTGGTCGCCGGGTCAATGCGGAACGGGCCGCGCGGGCCGTTGAAAGAAACCCCATGCACCGCCCTGAGGAACGCGCGCTTGTCGGACAGGTCGGCGCCCACCGCCGCCAGCGCGTCCACAATCAAACGCGCGGTGTCGTAAGCGGCGACGCCGTACTCCGAACCGGCGCGGCCGAAGCGCGCCTGGTGCGCGCGCTGGAAAGCGGCGTTCTCGGCGTTGGCAATGGACGGCACGTAGTTAAGAATGGAATACACGCCGTCCACCTCGCCGCCCTGCCGGTCAATGTGCAGCGCCGACGTCAGCCAGCCGGCGGCGGCCAGGGGAATGTCGCTGCTCAAACCGAAAGCGGCGTACTCCCTGGCAAACTTAATCGCCGGCGGTCCGGCAAAAAACACGAAGGTGACATCCGGCGCCGCCGATTTAAGTTTCACCAGGTAGGGGGCAAAATCCTGCACCTGCCCCAGCGGCGGGTACTCCTCGCCGGCAATGGCGCCGCCGGCGGCGGTGAAAGAATCGCGGAACGCATCCATCATCTGGCGGCCGGCGGAGTAGTCAAAAGCCATCAGAAACGCGCGGCGGTAACCGCGCCCATGCAGCCACGGCCCCATGCCGCGCACAATTTGCGAGTTGGAAAACGACGTGCGGATAATCCACGGACTGCAGCGCGCGCCGGTCAGCAGGTCGTTGCCGGCGTTGGTGATGAACAGCGGCACGCCGGCGTTGTGCACATAATCGCGCACCGCCCCGGCCACCGCCGAGGAAACAATTCCCACCAGCAGGTCCACCCGGTCGCGCAGAATTAACTCCCGCGCCTTCTGCAGCCCCACCGCCGGCTTGGCCTCGGTGTCGGCCTTGACCAGCGCAATATCGCGCCCGCCGACACTGCGGCCGAAAGTGTCAAAACCAAGCCCCAGCGCCCGCTCCTGGTCCGAACCAAGCCCGCCGTAAACCCCGGAAAACGGCAGCAAAACGCCGATTTTAACCGGCTCGGCGGCGGCGGCGGGGACGGCAAAAACAACGGCGGTGAAAAGCGCCGCGACAAAGCGTTTTTTGTTCATTGCGAATTCTCGGTTGAGATGCGGAGGGAAAGTGAAGCCAAAATATCATATTGATTAGAAGTTGTGATTGAGTCAACAATAAAACAATGCCCCCCGCCCCCAAAAACGATTTCGCCTTCACCGCCGAGCGCCTCTACGGCAGCGCGCTGGAAAACACTTTCAGCGGCGCGCTGAGTTTTATGCGGCGGCCTTACACCCGCGATTTGCGCGGGGTGGATGTTGCGGTCACCGGCGTGCCTCTGGACACCGCCACCACCAACCGCCCGGGCACCCGCTTCGGCCCGCGGGGCATTCGCGCCATTTCCACCGAGCTGGCCTGGGGCGCGCCGTGGCCGTGGGGCTTTGACCCGTTTGACCGTCTGGCGGTGGTGGACTACGGCGACTGCCACTTTGACCACGGCAAACCGTGGGAAGCGCCGGCGGCGATTGAAAAACACGCCCGGGAGATTCTGGATGCCGGCGCATCCATGGTCACCCTCGGCGGCGACCACTACATCAGTTTGCCGCTGCTCCGCGCCCACGCCGCGCGCCACGGCAAACTTTCCCTCATTCACTTCGACTCGCACAGCGACACCTGGCCGCAGGCCGAGGAAAGCGCCGGCCGCATTGACCACGGCAGCATGTTCCACCATGCGGTCAACGAAAACCTGGTGGACCCCGCCGCCTCCGCGCAGGTGGGCATCCGCACCCACAACAGCGAGCGCATGGGCTTCAACTGGCTGGACGCCGCCTGGGTTCTGGAACATGGCGCCGCCGCCACCGCCGCCGAGATTAAGCGCATCGTCGGCGCCAACCAGGCCTATCTCACCTTTGACATTGACTGTCTGGACCCGGCTTTCGCCCCCGGCACCGGCACCCCGGTCACCGGCGGCCTCAGCACCGCCCTCGCCCAGTCCATCATCCGCCAACTGGACGGCATCGGCATCGTGGGCATGGACATGGTGGAAGTCTCCCCGCCCTACGACACCGCCGAAATCACCGCCATGGCGGCGGCCAGCATCGTGCTGGACTACCTGTGCCTGCGGGCCAAAGACCTGCCGGAGCGGAAATAGCCCCCCATCAGCGAAACCACAGGGCGGTCCATGGACTGAAACTCACGATTATCAGGACAACGAACATGGACAGAATGAACCATTTTCCATAGCCCATCACTTTTTCAATGGGCATGCCAACGGCGGAGCAAACTGTGAGCAGGACCGACGCCACCGGCGGAGTTTGCTGGCCGATGCCGAGGTTCAGACAAACAATCACCCCGAAATGCACCGGATCAACACCCATGGACTGCACCAGAGGCAGCAGCATCGGCACCACCACAATGATGGCGGCCGATGCATGCAGGAACATTCCAAGCACCAGAAGGAAAGCGTTAATCAACAACAGGCGCAGAAAGTAATTGTCAGTCAGGCCGCCCAGTCCGCCGGCAATTTTCTGGGGCAGTTGCTCGTTGGCCAGAAACTGGCTGAGCACCGCGGAGCCCGCAATAATCATCATCACCACCGCGGTCTGCCGAACAGTGACCACGAGCAGGCGGTACAACCGGGCGCCGTTCAAATCGCGCTGCAAAACGGCGCCGAATAACAGCGCGGCGACGACTCCCACCGCCGCCGCTTCCGTGGGAGTGACGAAACCGGCAATAAGACCGCCCACAACCACCACCGGAATCATCAGGGGGACCAGGGCCGCGGAAAAACTTTTTCCCAGTTGCGGCAAAGAGAACGCCCGCTCCACCGGAAATTTCCCGCGCATTGCGAAGATCTGGCTGGTGACCATGAAAGCGCCCGCCAGCAAAATTCCGGGCACGATGCCGGCGATAAACAACTCGCGTATGGATGTGTTGGTCGTTACGCCGTACAACACCATGGGAATCGACGGGGGAATAATGATTCCCAGTGTGGCGCTGGTGGCGGTGACGGCGGCGGCAAATCCACGGGGGTATCCCCGCTTCTCCATGGAGGGGACAAAAATCTTGCTCATCACCGCCGCATCGGCCACCGCCGACCCGGACATTTCGGCCATGAACATGGAAGCCAGCACATTGACATGAGCCAGCCCGCCCCGCACCCAGCCCACCAGAGCGGCGGCCAGGCCGATGATGCGCTCGGCGATGGATGTGGCGCCCATCAGTTCCCCCATAAAAATGAACAACGGTATGGCCAGGAGAATCACCGAGTTGATGCCGGAAAACAGTTGAATCGGCACCACAATCAAATCAATGCCGGCGATGAACATGGCGGCGGCCGCCGCCATCATCAGGGAGAAGCCGATGGGCACACCGGCGAGAATGAGCAACAGTAAAAATCCGACAACCAGCCACGCCATGGTGCGCCTCAGGAGGTGTTCCGTTCCGGCCGGACAGCATTGACCAGCAAGGCGATAATCAGCAAGGCGGCGGACCAGGGCAACACCGCCATGAACCAGCCTTGTGCAAGATTAACGGTTTCTATTTCAGTCGCCCCGTCAATGCGTATCATGCGCACCGATTGCCACAGCACCAACCCCCAAAAACCAGCGGTGAACAGGCCCCCCGCAACCTCCAGCCGGCGGCGCGGGCCAGGCGGCAGTTTCTCCACCAGCACGCCGAAACGGATATGGCCGCCCCGCCTCAGGGTGAGGTAAGCGCCGAGAAACGATATCCACACCAGCAAATAGCCGGGAATTTCATCAGCGGTCACACTCACCGACCCGAATACCGCGTCCATGGGACGGTAAACCCACTGCAACAGGTCATAATGCCCGGCTCCGTTTCGCAACCAGTCCAGCACGACATAACGGTGAAAGACATTGGCGCACACCAGGGCCACGGAAGCGGTGAGGCACAAGGCCGCCACCGCCTCCATGGCCTTGTCGACGAAGCGAAAAAACGCGGCCATCACCTGGCCCGGCGGATTATCTCCAGCCAATCCTCCCCCTGACCGGCGATGTAATCATCGTAACTGGATGCGGTGGCCGCCTGAAATGCGGGCAGGTCCACACTGTGAATGACCACCCTTGATTTCATCTCCTGGAAATATTTCTTTTCCAGTTCCGCGGACGCCTCATATGCGGCTTCCGTTATCTCGCGCCCGACTTGGGAAAAAACCTCGCGTTGCCGCGGACTCATGCTTTCCCAGAATGCCCTGGAAGCCAGCAGGAAAGACGGCGTATACACGTGGCTGGTCAAGCTCAGGTATTTCGCCACCTCATACTGCTTCTGCTCATAAAAACCGTATGTGGCGGCCTCGGCCCCGTCCACCACTCCGGTTTGCAGGGCGGTGAATGTTTCTTTCCACGCGACTTTCTGCGGCGTGGCCCCGATGTTGCTGAACACCCCCTGGCGAAACTTGCCTCCGGACACGCGGATTTTTAATCCCTCCATGTCGTCAGGCGTGTTCACGCCGCGTTTGCTGTTGAGAACATGCCGGAAGCCGTTCTCATACACGCCGACAACCTTTACATCGGCTATTTCCTCGATACGCCCGCGCACCTCGTCCTCCAGCCCGGCGGCCATGGCCCGGCGCACATGGTCACGGTCGGCAAACAGCCAGGGCAAATCAAAAATTCCCAGCTTGCGGTCCAGCTTCATCACCCCCGAGGCAACGTTAATCATCTCCAGAGAGCCGGCTTTAACATTGGTAATGAGTGCCTTTTCCTTGCCCAACTGGCCGCCCGGAAAAAGAACAAAGCGGAACTGCCCGGGCAGACGTTTCTCAATTTCCCGGGCGAACAGTTCGGATTGGGCATGCAACGGCGAGAGCGCCGAAACATGGCTTGCGATTCTCACTTCCTGCGGCGCGGCATGTGCGCTGACCGCGGCCAGCGCCGCCAGTGCGAACAAAAGGCGGCAAGCGAGTGTGCGAATGGTTTTCATGGTTTCCTCCTCGTGATGGTTGGTTTAAGAAATTTCCACATGGTAGCGGAAGCAGCCGGCCGCTCCCCGCGAGCGGCGCCATTCCAGCGGCGCGCCGTCATAACCCCTGGCCAGGCGGTCAATCACAATCACCGGGTCTCCCGCAGGCAGATTAAGCAATCGTGCGGTTTTCGGAGTCGCCGACTCCGCGGTCAGAGTTTCCTCGGCGCGCGCCACCACCTCTCCGCACACCGCCTCGTATATGGGATAAAGCAGCGGACCGATTTTCTCCACGTCCAACCGCATAAAATTTCGAAATTTTCTCAGGGGAAGCCAAATTTCCTCCACGAAAACCGGCTTGCCTTCCAAAATCCGCAGGCGAATCATGAACACGCCTTTCTGCCCCGGGGTCAGTTCCAGAGAGCCGGCAACCGCCGTAGGAACCGCCATCGTCTCGCGCCGCAGAATACGGCTTTCCGGAACCGTTTTTTCATCGCTTTCCCCCCGAAAGCGGAAAAAACGAAACAGGGAACGGTCAAAACTGGGCTTGCGCACAAAAGTCCCCCGGCCCTGGTGACGTTCCAACAGGCCCTCCTCCACCAATCTGGTGAGTGCCGCCCGCACGGTGCCGGGGGCCACCCGGTATTGCCGTGCAATATCCATCTCCGCAGGCAGGCGGTCCCCCGGCTTCCAACGGCGCTCGGCAATGGAGCCGCGCAAAATCTCCGCCATTCTCTGATAGCGCGGCAAACGGTCATCGCCGTGAAGTGACAGGTTCATTCTTCTTTCCTTCAGACATGTGATAGTATGGTTTTATATCGTTATTTTTCTTCCGAGTCAACCCCTCGCCACACAAAAAAATACTCTAAAATCAACAAGATGAAAAATATTGTTCCGCCCCTCCCGAATTTTGGAAGTGCCGCCCGCCAACTAATCGGCTCAGAGCGCATTTGCGGGATGGACGGGCACGCCCATATCTTTGACGCCGCTTTGCAGATGCGAGCGCAACGACGTTACACGCCGAAAACAAGCGCCTCTCTGGATGATCTATGCAAAAACCTGCGCGCCCATAATCTCGGCGGCGCGCTGTTGACTCAACCAAGTTTCCTTGGAACGGATAACCGCTTTCTCCTCTGCGGCTTGCAGCATGCCAGGGATTCATTTTCCGACCTGGCGCTGCGCGGCGTTGTGGAGCTGGCGCCCACGGCGTCTTCGGCAGAATTGTCCGGCCTTGCGCGCCAGGGCATCGTCGGAACACGACTGAACTTGTTCGGGATAACGGCGCCGGATTTTTCCACTCCCCCCTGGCCACAATTTCTGCGCCGGGTGGACAGGCAAAACTGGCACGTGGAAATTTATATCGAGGGAGTCCGCCTGGCCCGCCCCTTGAAGCAATTACTGCGGCATTGCCGCATGGTGGTGGTGGATCATTTCGGGCTGCCGCAATCCCATAATCCGCTTAATTGCCCGGGATTCCAGTCCCTGCTTAAGGCTCCCGCCGGACGAGTCATGGTTAAAACCTCGGCGCCTTACCGGGTATTCCCCTTTCCATCCGCCATCGCCGCCGAGCGTTGCACAGTTTTATATCGGGCACTGCGGGAATCTGCAGGTGCGGAATCCCTGCTATGGGGCAGTGACTGGCCGTGGACCTGCCATGAAGAAAAACACACATATGGCGACACCGTGGAATGGTTTCGACAGTGGAATGCTTAGAATCCTCACAAATACCACCCATACTCCAGCGGCGACACGGCCTCGCTGAGGCGTTCAAATTCGGCGCGCTTGGTTTCGCAGTACAGGTCCAGGTATTCCCGCCCGAGGTATTTTGCCAGGGTTTTCGCGCCGCGCAATTTTTGCAGGGCGGCGGGGAAGTTTGCCGGCAGTTCAGGGTCGGGGTGTTCGCCGGCGTTGCCGTGGGCCGGGGCACCGGGGTCGGCGCGGGCGGTGATGCCGTGGTGCACCGCGGCCAAAGTTGCGGCGAGCACCAGCCACGGGTTGGCGTCGGCGCCGGCGACGCGGTTTTCAATGCGGCGCGCCGAGGGCCGGCCGGCGGGAATGCGGAACGCCACCGAGCGGTTGTTGGCGCCCCAACTTTTGCGCACCGGCACAAAACGGTTGGGCCTGAACCGGCGCATCGCGTTCACATTGGGCGCGTAGATGGCGAAGGCGTCAAACATGGTCTCCATCAATCCGCCGACCGCGTGGCGCAGGGTTTCACCGCCGAGCTCGGAACCGCCGTCAAAAACATTGGCGCCGTTTTTGTCCAGCAGGCTGAGATGCAGGTGCATGCCGCTGCCGCTGAGATGGGAAAACGGCTTGGATAAAAACGTCGCCAACATTCCGCAGCGCCCGGCGCATTGCCGGACGGTGTGGCGCAGCAGCGCGCAGTGGTCGGCGGCGGCGAGCGGGTCGGCGACATGGCGCAGGTTAATTTCAAACTGCCCGGGGGCAAATTCCTTGGTCGCCACCGAGGCCGGCACGCCCTGCAACTCGCAGGCGCGTTCCACTTGGCGAAAAAAATCCCGGTGGCGGTCCAACTCCTCCAGGCCGTAAACCTGGGTCGCCTGCTCCGGCCTGCCATCGCGGGGCGACAGCGGCAACTGCGGACAGCCGGCGGCGTCCAGGTTTTTCTGCAGCAGGTAAAACTCCAGCTCAAAAGCCGCCACCGGCCGCAACTCCAGTTCGGCCAAAAAACGCACCACCCTGGCGGCGATGTTGCGCGGTTCCACGGCACAGGGCGCGCCGTCGGCCTCCAGCACCGTCATCAGCACCTGGCCGCCGGGCGCGTCGGACCACGGTGACGGCGACAAGGTCCCGGCAACCGGCGCGCACACGCCGTCCGGGTCGCCGTCGTCCATGCCGCGCCCCTGCGGGTTGGCGTTCTCGCCGCGCGCGTCCAGCAGGTAAACGCTGTGGCACATGTGCACCCCGCCGCTAAAAATCTTCTCCGCCTCGCGGCGCGGATAGCGTTTGCAGCGCACCACGCCGCACAAGTCCACAAACAGGGCGTCAATAAAAACTGTGCCGGGATGCTCGCTGAGAAATTTTTTCAGTTCTTGGTGCATGTTGCGGGGCCGGGGGCCGGCTCACAAGGCCGTGGCGCATCCCTCACTGCCACCCCACTCCCCGCTTGAACAGCGCGGCGCCGGCCGCCGCCGCGCCGGTCAGCCAGTCCCATTCGCGTTCCGGGGTGTAGTCCAGCATGGCGTCGGTTTCAAAATGCTTGCCCACCACCAGCCACGGGTCGGCGAGGCCGTCCACCAGGCCCAACTCCAGCGCGCGCTCGCCGCTCCACACCAGGCCGGTGAAAAGTTTTTCCTCCTCTTTCAATTTGCCGGCGCGGCCGCGGCGGACGGCGTTGACAAACTGTTGGTGAATATCGTCCACCAGGGCGCGGGCGTTTTGCACGTCCCTGGCGCGCAACGGCGAGAACGGGTCGAGAAAATTTTTGCTCTGCCCGGACATCACCAGCCGCCGTTCCACGCCGAGTTTTTCCATGGCGCCGGTGAAGCCGAAGCCCTCGATAATCACGCCGATGGAGCCGACCACGCTGGCGCGGTTGGCGTAGATGCGGTCGGCGGCGGCGGCGACATAATAGGCCGCCGAGGTGCCGCTTTCGGTAATCACGGCGTAGAGCGGTTTTTGCGGGTGCAGCGCGCGCAGGCGGCGGATTTCGTCAAACACCGCGCCGGCCTCGGACGGGCTGCCGCCGGGGCTGTTGATGCGCAACAGCACGCCGGTCGCCGACGCGCTGTCAAAGGCATCGCGCAGTCCTTGCACGACTTCCCTGGCGTTCACATCGCCGCCGGCGGAGAGCACGCCGTCCACCCTCACCATCGCCACATGCGGCGTGGCGGTTTGAATGACCTCGCGCGCCAGCGACCAGCCGATGACGATGAAGATGATGGCCAGGACGGCCAGTTTAAAAAAAATGCCCCACCGCCGCCCGCGCCGCTTCTCGCGCAGCAGTTCGGTGAGGAGGATGGCGTGGGAATCCAGGTTGGGCATGGCGGCGGGGGCGGGTCCGGGCTGCAGATGCCGTCAAGCGGCGCGGAAAGCGCGCTTGATTTTTCTTGCAATCCACCGGCAGGCGTTCGCAATCCGGTCGCCGTCCAAGACGGCGACAAAAGGCGCCGCTATGCCGATGGCAAGAAACCAGGCGATAATGTGCAGCACGATTTTCGTGGTCTCGTCATCCATTTTTCTTTACGTCGCCGTCAAGCGGCGCGGAAAGCGCGTTTAAGTTTTCTCGCCAGCCATTTTGTGGCGGCAACAATCTTGTCGCCGTCCAAAACAGCATACATGGGCGCCACGAGGCAGAAAGCGAGGACCCAAGCGATAATGGTCAGCACGATTTTCATTGTTTCGTCGTCCATTTGTTTTACCTCATTTGTTTGATGAGTCGGTCTATCATCACGGCCAAACGGATGCAACCGACAAAATCACACACGGCGCACGCGACGCTGGGCCAGAACAGTATACCAAAACCGTCCCCCTCCGCCTCGGCCACCGCCGCCGTAAACTGGGCGGAAAGCCACCCAACCAGCAGCACGAAAATCCCCACCCCGGCCAGAAACAGCCGCGAGTAAAACGCCACCCGCTCACGAATTTTTTCGTTGGACATCCGTGTGGCCGGCGGCGGTCAAGCCGCGCGGGAGTTGCGCCGGAATCTTTTCGCCATCCTCTTGAACGCCGCCTCAATCTTGTCGCCGTCCAAAACCATGTAAAACGGCAACAGCAAGCCAGCGGCAAAAAAGATGCCGAGAATGAACAGCAAAATTCTCATGGTTTCATCCTGCATTTCGGTTACCTCGCAGTTGTTCAAGGAGCCGGTTTATCACCACGGCGAGACGGGCGCAAAAAATCACGTCGCCCGCCATGCACAGCACACCCGGCCAGAAAAGTATACTGAAACGTCCGCCGGATTCCCATACCACAATCTGGGAGGAGCCCCACCCAATCAGCAACGCAAGAACCGCCACCGCGCCGAGCAGGACACGCGTGTAATAACCGATGCGCTCGCGAATGCTCTCGCGCTCATGTGCGGTTTGGATGGCGGCGGCCGGCGCTTCCATGGCGCGCGCCTTAGAACCTCCACTCGCCGCTCAGGAACTGCTCCCAGTCGGCGCCGTTGCTGTCGCTCAGGGTGGCCTGGATGGTCACCCCCAGCCGGCGGTCGGGGTTGTTGAACTTGATTCCGGCGGCGAGTCTTTCGTCGCCGTCGTCGTTCATGCTGAGGGTGGAGAACGGCGCGATGCCGGCGCGGTCGCGGTTGATGCCCGCGTCCATGGCCAACGTGCGCTCCTCCTCCTCGGTGTTGTTCACCTGCGTGGTGGCGCGCACACTGAGGGAGATGCCATCGCCGGTTTGCAGCGTGAAGCCGCCGCCGATGTCCAGCGCGGCGTCCTGCTGGGCGTCCTCAAAATCCTTGCGCACGCCGCCGAGGCCAAACAGGCGCAACGAGCCGGCGGTTTCGTGCAGCATCTGGGTGTAGCCGAACTCCCATTCGCCGGCCACGCGCACTGAGGTTGCTTTCACCGCCCGCACTTCGTTGCCGCCCAGGGTCGCCGCGTCCAGATGGCTTTGGCTGCCGCTTAATGCCAGGCGCATGCGCAGTTCGAAGCCCCGGCCGAAATCGCGGGTGCCGGTGGCGCCGAGGGAGCCCATGACCACGCTCATGCCGGTTTCCGTGCTGTCGCCGCCTTCAGAGAGGTCCACATCGGCGCGGCCGTAGCCCAGCGTGCCCCACACATGCGCGCTCTCGCTGATGCGCCGCGCCATATACGGGTGCAAACTGAACATGCGGCTTTGCAGGCGGCCGCTTGTCACGTCGGTGTTGCTGCTGCGGTCGGTGAATTTCAAGTCGCCTTCGCTGTGGGCGAAGCCCAGGCCGGCCAGCCCGCCGTCGGTGCGCGCCTCCATGCCGATTTGGTAGGCCTTGAGGTCGCCGTCGTAATCCAGGTTGGCGTAGTCGGCGTCCAGCGTGGCCAGCCGCGAGCCGCCCCAGAAAGTCGTGTCGCCGGGGCCGCCGTTCAGGTTGAAACTGGTGGCGCGCAGAATCTCCGAGGAGGACATGGCCTCGCCGCCGCTGACGGTGAAAGTCTCGCGCATCATCCGCCCGCGCTCAAACGGGTTGGCCGCCCAGGCGCCGCTGGCGGCGGCAAAGTCATCCTCGCTCGCCTCGCTGACGCCCTTGCCGCCGATGCTGAGGGTCATGCGCTGCGACTTGTCGTTCAGGCCGCTGATGCGCGACTCCAGCATGGCGCTGGTCATCTGCGTAACCGCGCGGCCCAGGGAGGCAATCATGGTGGTCATCCGCGCCTGCCGGGCGTTGGACGGCACCACGCGAATGTGCA
>RKSH01000176.1 GCA_007570945.1 Gammaproteobacteria bacterium
GACGTGGCCACTTTTAACCTCGATGGATTTCACATATTCGGTTTGGAAGTGGGTCTTCGCCGGTATCCCGGCCGCATCGTTGTCCGCCGGCGCCGACCCTTTGTCGCCGTAGTAAACGGCGACCGCGGTTTTGGCGCGCTCGGCGAGTTGAATGCCTTCGGCAATCTTCACCCGGGTGGTGTAGTCGTCGTAGACCGGGATGGCAAAAGCGGCGAGGACGCCGATGACGGTGACCACCACCATGAGTTCCAGCAGGGTCAAGCCCCGCTGTTTTCGTTTGAGAAGTTTCATCTTCGTTCCTCCGTGACAAAAAAGGAGTGAAAAAATCCCGTGCAACCGCAAAAACACCGCCGCCCGGGGCTTGGGGCGTTATAAAACAAGGGAAAAATTAACTACTGTGACTTTGGTCACACTTTGGCGAATTTATTTTCGCCGGAGCGACAACCGTGACAAAAAAACCACAGCGGAGGCGGTCAAGGTGCGTGGCATGGCCGGTTTTTTCCAGCCTTTGGGGCTGACAGACTATCGGTGGGGGTTGCCGCGCGCCGCTTTTTTATTGCCGGGAAAATGCTACACTGCCGACCCTGATGAAAGTCCGCACCACAAACCATGCGCGCGCCAGCGTGCACGTGCTGATCGAGCCGCTGCTCAAGCGCAAGGCGGAGAAAGTTTTTCGCGCCAACGGCCTGTCCACCACCGAGGCCATCGCGCGCTTTTATGCGTTGGTCTCGGCGCGCAAAAAGGTGCCGCTGCCCATTTCCAAAAACATCCCCAATGCGGAAACCGTGAAAGCGCTTGAGGACTCGGTGCACCGGCGCAACCTGAAATCATATGCAAGCGTTGAGGAGATGTTCTCCTCCATTCTGGGTAAGGACTGGCGCGAGCGCAAATGAGAAGCACGGGCCAATACAGGCGCGACCTGAGAAAAGCGCATCGGATGGGCAAAGACATGGAAAAACTTGAGGCGGTGATTGACACCATCGCCGCCGGAGAGCGCCTGCCCCGCCGCTACCGCCAGCACAACCTGTCCGGAAACTGGGAGGGCCACATAGAATGCCACATTGAGGGAGACTGGCTTTTAATCTGGCGCGAAGAAGCGGACGAGGTTGTCCTGGTGCGAACCGGAACGCATGCCGAGTTGTTCGGCTAGGCCCGGCGGCGGTGGCGGATGTGCGGAAAAGGGTTTATGCTTTCCCCTCCCGCGCCCACCGGAGAACCCCATGCCTGCCTTGACGAAAAAAACCGCCGCCCTCACCCTCACCCTCGCCCTGCTGTCGCCCCTCGGCGCGGACGCGGCGCCGCTGGTCAAGGAACTGGCCGACGATGTCCATATGTTCAGCGAGGACCATTATGTTAGTTTGGTCGTGGTCGGTGATGACGGCGTGTTGATTACCGACACCGCATTCACGCCGCGCGCCGAGTCGATGAAAAGCGCCATCGCCAAAATCACCGCCAAGCCGGTGACCGCCATCGTCCTGTCGCACGAGCATTACGACCATGTCGGCGGCACCGAGGTTTTTCCCGACGCCGAAATTATCTGCCACCGCAGTTGCCAGGCGGTGTTTGACGTTGATGTGCTCGGCATCGCGCCGCAACGGGTGGACGTGATTTTTGACGAGTTCCTTGAGGTGGACTTTGACGGCCCGACGGTGCACCTCTACAACTACGGCCCCGCCGACGGCAACGGCGCGGCGGTGGTGCAGGGAATTGACCGCTGGACCGAGGAGCTGGCACTGCCGCAATACGCCCACTGGACCGGCTACGACCAGCATCTGCCGGCCCACATCCGCCGCATGGCGCTGTCCATCTTCCACGGCGGCTGAGCGGCGATGCCCCAACGCAACGTCGTCTTCCTGTCCGCCGCGCGCACCGCCATCGGCTCTTTCGGCGGCGCGCTCAGCGGCGTGCCGCCCACCGAACTGGCGGCCGCGGTGGTGCGCGAGTCATTGCAACGCTCGCCGCTGGCCGCCGCCGACATCGGCCACTGCGTGTTCGGCAATGTGGCGCACAGCGACCGCCGCGACGCCTACCTTGCGCGTTGCGCCGCGCTGGACGGCGGGCTGGACGAGGCCACGCCGGCGCTCACCGTCAACCGCCTGTGCGGCAGCGGCCTGCAAGCCGTGGTCAGCGCGGCGCAGTGCATCCTGCTCGGTGACGCCGACGCCGCCATCGCCGGCGGCGCCGAAAACATGAGCCGCCTGCCCCACTGGGTGCACGACCTGCGCCACGGCCGGCGCATGGGGGACGCCGTGCTGGAGGACGCCATGTTGGCCGCGCTGCACGACCCCTTTGACGACTGCCACATGGGCATCACCGCCGAAAATGTCGCGGCGAAGTGGGGCATCAGCCGCGCGCGGCAGGACCAGTGGGCGCTGGAAAGCCACCGCCGCGCCGCCGCCGCCATCGCCAACGGCTATTTCCGCGAACAGATTTTGCCGCTGAAGGTGAAGCCCAAAAACAAGAAAGACCAGGCCGCCGAAATTGTCTTTGACACCGATGAGCACCCGCGCGCCGACGCCAGTCTGGACGCCCTCAGTGCCATGCGCCCGGCGTTTCAGAAGGACGGCAGCGTCACCGCCGGCAATTCTTCCGGCATTAACGACGCCGCCGCCGCGCTGGTGCTCATGGAGGCCGGCGCGGCCGAGAAGCGCGGCCTGCAGCCGCTGGCGCGCCTGGCCGCCTACGAACACGCCGGCGTCGCGCCGCGCCACATGGGCATTGGCCCGGTGCCGGCGGTGCAGAAAGTGATGGCGCGCGCCGGGCTCGACATCGGCGACATGGACGTCATTGAATTGAACGAGGCTTTCGCCGCCCAGGCGCTGGCGGTGATGGCCGACCTTAAACTGCCGCCGGCCAAAACCAACCCCAACGGCAGCGGCATTTCCCTCGGCCATCCCATCGGCGCCACCGGCGCCATCCTGGCGGTGAAGGCCATCCACGAACTCAAGCGCACCAAAGGGCGTTATGCACTGGTCACCATGTGCATCGGCGGCGGCCAGGGCATCGCCGCCATCATCGAGAACACCGCCGCCTGAGCGGGAACCAAAACCCGCCGCGCCGCTCCCGGTACTGAAACCACCAAACGCAGGAACTCAAACATGCTGATTCAAAAACCACCCGCCATTTCCGCACGTGAAATCACCGTCGAGGAACTCTACCGGGAACGCCGGCGGTTTTTGCGCGGCGGTGCGGCGGTTGCACTCGCCGCCACGCTGCCGGCCGCAACCTCCGCGGCGCGCGCCGCAACATTCCACCAGGGCGTGAACGATTTCGGCGACCTGCCCGACGGCGGGTTCGGCACCGACGAAGAGTTGACCCCCTTTGACAAGGTGACCACCTACAACAACTTCTACGAGTTCTCCACCGACAAGGCCGGGCCCGCCGAATTGTCCGGCGACTTTGAGCCGCGCCCGTGGACGGTGGCGGTGGAGGGCGAGGCCGAGAACGCAAGGCGCTGGGATGTGGACGAGTTAATCCGCCGCTTCCCGCCGCAGGAGCGCGTGTACCGTCTACGCTGCGTTGAGGCGTGGTCCATGGTGATTCCCTGGGTCGGTTTTCCGCTGGCGGATTTGATTAAGGAATCCAAACCAACCTCGCGCGCCAAATTTGTGGAGTTCAGAACATTGCATGACCCGGAGCGCATGCCGGGCCAGCGCCCGGGCCTCTTCGGCAACGTGCTGGATTGGCCGTACGTGGAAGGCCTGCGCATGGACGAGGCGGCGCATCCGCTGACCATCCTTGGCGTCGGGCTGTACGGCCGGTTCCTGCCCAACCAGAACGGCGCCCCGCTGCGGCTGGTGGTGCCGTGGAAGTACGGCTTCAAAAGCATCAAATCCATCGTCACCATCCGCCTCAGCGAAAAGCAGCCGCGCAACACGTGGAACATTCAGGCGCCGCGCGAGTACGGTTTTTACTCCAACGTCAACCCCGAAGTGGCCCACCCGCGCTGGAGCCAGGCGCGCGAGCGGCGCATCGGCGAGTGGAAAAAGCGCCCCACCCTGCCGTTCAACGGCTACGCCGAGCAGGTGGCGCACCTGTATGCGGGAATGGATTTGCACAAGCATTTCTGATGGCCGCGCCTGCCCCGGCGGCTTTGTTGCGCGGCGGTTTCGGGCCGTGGCTCAGCCGCCGCATGAACGTCCTAAAGCCGCTGCTTTTTTGCGCGTGCCTGATTCCGTTTGCGCGGGTTGCGTACGGCATCATCACCGACAATCTGGGCGCCGAGCCGGTGGACGTGATGACCCGCATCACCGGCGAGTGGGGGCTGCGCTTTCTTTTGCTGACGCTGCTGGTCACGCCGCTGCGCCGCATCACCAACTGGAACGCCCTCGGCCGGCTGCGCCGCATGCTCGGCCTGTTCGCGTTTTTTTACGTGCTGTGCCACTTCGGCGTGTGGCTGGCGCTGGATCAATTTTTTGACCTCGACTCCATCGTGAGCGACATCATCAAGCGCAACTACATTCTCGCCGGCTTCACCGCCTTCGTGATTCTCATTCCCCTCGCCGCCACCTCCGCCAACTGGACCATTAAAAAACTCGGCGGCCGAAGATGGCAGCGGCTGCACCGCGGCGTCTACTTCGCCGCCGTCGCGGCGGTGGTGCACTTTCTGTGGCTGGTCAAGGCCGACTACACCGAGCCGGCGATATACGCTTTCCTGTTCGCCCTGCTCCTCGCCTGGCGCATCCGCCACCGCCGCCGGCGGGCATCGTGAACAACGCCGCCGCCGGCCTTGGCGGCGCCGCGCCGGGCGGCTGGCCCACGGTGCGCGCTTTCCTGCCCTGCCTGTTGCAGTTTCGCGTGCGGGTGGCGCTGGTGTTCGTCTTCCTCGGCTGCGCCAAACTGGCCAACATCGGCGTGCCGCTGCTGCTTAAAACCATTGTGGACGCGCTGCAGGAAATCTCCGCCGCCGGCGCCGCACCGGCGGCCCTGGCGGCGGTGCCGCTGGCGCTGCTGGCGGCCTACGGCGCGTTGCGGTTGAGCACCACGTTGTTCAACGAAATGCGCAACGCGGTGTTCGCCAAGGTTTCGCAACTGACCACCCGCCAAATCGCGCTGCGGGTGTTCCGCCATCTGCACGACCTGTCCCTGGATTTTCACTTGTCGCGCCAGACCGGCCGCCTGTCGCGCGACATTGAGCGCGGCAGCCGCAGCATCAGCCAGTTGATGCAGTACGCGGTGTTTCACATCGTGCCGACGGTGTTTGAGATGGCGGTGATTTGCATCATTCTCCTGCTCAACTACGACCCGGCTTTCGCCCTGGTCACCGCCGTCACCGCCGCCTGCTATTTTGTGTTCACCTACAAGCTCAACACCTGGCGCAACCAAATCCGCAAAACCATGAACGAGGAGGACTCGCGCGCCCACTCCTCGGCGGTGGACGCGCTGATTAATTACGAGACGGTTAAATACTTCAACAACGAGGAGCATGAAACCCGCCGCTTCGACCGCCTGCTGCAGCGCTGGGAAAAAGCCTCCATCCGCTCGCAGACCTCCCTCGCCCTGCTCAACATCGGCCAGGGTTTAATCATCGCCTGCGGCCTCACCGTGCTCATGGTCATGGCGGCGCAAGGCGTCGCCAATGGCGAGATGAGCATCGGCGACTTCGTGCTGGTCAACGCTTTTTTAATCCAGTTGTACATCCCGCTTAGTTTTCTCGGCACCATCTTCCGCGAAATCCAGCACGCCCTCACCGACATGGAAAACATGCTGCGCCTTTTGCGCCTGCCGGCCACCGTGCGCGACCGCACAGGCGCCGCGCCGCTCGTCATCAACAGCGGCCGCATTGAATTCCGCCGCGCTTCCTTTCGCTACCGCCCCGGGCGCCCGGTGTTGCAGGGCCTTAGCTTCGCCGTCGCCGGCGGCAGCAGCGTCGCCGTGGTCGGCCACAGCGGCAGCGGCAAGTCCACCCTGGTGCGCCTGCTCTACCGCTTCTATGACTTAAACGCCGGCGCCATCCTCATCGACGGCCAGGACACCGGCCGCTGCACACTGCAAAGTCTGCGCGCCGCCATCGGCATCGTCCCCCAGGACACCGTGCTGTTCAACGACACCATCGGCTACAACATCGCCTACGGCAGCCCGCAAAGCGGCGACCGCGACATCCGC
>RKSH01000140.1 GCA_007570945.1 Gammaproteobacteria bacterium
AGAAAGTCGGGGTTGGACTCGGCGGCCAGCGCGACCCATTCATCCTCGGACTGCGGATGCGGCATTGCCAACTCCGCATCCTCGGCCAGCGGCACCGGGTCCTCCGGCGGCACATCCACCAACTCCGTCAGCCCGCGCCGCGCATCCTCCACCGCGTTGGCGGCGCGAATCTCGCCGACCCGGGCCAACTCATAACGCGCCTTGGCTTCAAAAACGGCGGTGCGGTTGTCAAGGCCCACCGCCAAGCGCTGCCGCGCGCGCGCCAGTTGCGAATCGATGGCGGCGACCTCGCTGCGCGACAAAGTTAAATTGTCACCCGCCGACAGCAGGCCGAAATAACGCTCGGCGATGCGCACAATTAAATCCTGCCGCGCGCGGTCCAGGTTGTGGTCGGCGGTGCGCGCCTGCAACTGCGCCTGGCGGTAGCGGGAAAAGCTGGCGGCGTTGTACAGCGGCTGGGTGAGGTCCAGCGAGTAGCGGCTTTCGTCAAAACCAACCCGGCCGCCACCGCCACCGGCCGATGAACCATCACCCTGGTTGCGCCGCGCCCGCACCCGGCCGTGTTGCGCCGAACCGTCCACCACCGGGCCCAGCGCCGTGCGCGCCAGCGGCACGCGCATCCGCTCGGCTTGGTGGTCGAGCAGGGCCTTGCGGTAGGCGGCGTCGTTGTTCAGCGACAGTTTGTACAGCGTCCACAAATCATCCGCCGCCCGCGCCGGCGCGCACAGTGCAACGGCGGCCGCGGCGACCGCGGCGGCGTAAACGATTCGGCGGAACTGCGGCACAGGCGCGGCGGTGCGGCCGGGCCGCTCAGTGGGTGTGGTCTTTGGGCAGCACGTAAACCGCCTCGGCGCCCTCACCCTTGCGGGCGAAAAACTTTTCCGCCGCCGGGTGGTTCACCGGCTCCCCGCTTTCATCGCATACCAGGTTCTGCTCCGAAACATATGCGATGTAACTCTGCCGCGTTTCCTCGGCCTCGGCGAACAGGTGGTAGAACGGCTGGTCTTTGCGCGGGCGGATGTCCTCGGGAATGGACAGCCACCATTCCTCGGTGTTGCTGAACTCCGGGTCCACGTCAAAAATCACCCCGCGAAACGGAAACAGCCGGTGGCGCACCACCTGGCCGATGGTGTATTTGGCGTTTCTGCTGGTGGCGTTCATCGCGGGTTTTATACACCACTTAGGCGCGGTTTTCCAGCAGGCGCGGCAACAGTTCGGCGAGGTTGCACGGGCGGGTGCGGAAGTCCAGTTGCAGGCGGAGCAGTTGGTCCCAGGCCGTGGCACAGGCGCCGACTGATCCGGGCAACACGAAAATATACGTGCCGTTGGCCACGCCGGCCAGGGCGCGCGACTGCACGGTGGAGGCGCCGATCTCCCCGAAAGACAGCGCGCGAAACGTCTCGCCGAAGCCGGGGATGGTTTTGTCCAGCAGCGGCGCCACCGCCTCCGGCGTGCCGTCGCGGCCGGTGACGCCGGTGCCGCCGGTGGACAGCACCACCTGCACCCCGGCATCGGCAATCCACCGCGACAGCACGGCGCGCACCTGGTAAATGTCGTCCTTGACCATGGTTTTGTCCACCACGCGGTGGCCGGCATCGGCGGCTCTTGCGGCCAGCAATTTGCCGGACTTGTCCCCGGCCTCGGTGCGCGAGTCGGAGACGGTGAGGACGGCGACCGGCAGCGAAATAAATTCACGCTGTTTTTTGTCGGCGGGCATGCGGCGAATGGTAGCACGGCGAACTTAACTGCACGCCTCCTTGTGCCGGCGGCAAAAATTTTGGATGGCGCGCAAAATCGCCTGCGCCAGTTTGCGGCGGTGTTTGCGCGAGCGCAGCAACTTTTCTTCTTTCGGATTGGAGATGTAGGCGGTCTCCACCAGAATGGAACGAATGTCCGGCGACTTCAGCACGGCGAAGCCGGCCTGCTCCACTCTTTCGCTGTGCAAGGGGCCGATTTTTTTTAATTCCTTCAGCACCTCGGCGCCGAGAATTTTGCTGTCGTTGATGGCGCTGGTCATGGACATGTCCATCATCGCCGCCGCCACGTCGGGGTCGGCGCCGTGCAAATTAATGCCGGCCGAGAAGTCCGACAAGTTTTCCCGCCGCGCCAGCCGCCGCGCGGTTTCACTGGACGCGCCCTTGAGCGACAGCGCATAAACCGACGAGCCGCGCGCACTGCGGTTTGTGACCGCGTCGGCGTGAATGGAAACAAACAATGTGGCGCCGGCCTGGTACGCCAGGTTGATGCGCTTGCGCAGGTTCACGTAGTAGTCGCCCTTGCGAATCAAAAACGCCCGCATGCCCGGCGCCTTGTCGATGCGCCGCGCCAGGTCGGTGGCCACCGCCAGCACCACGTCTTTCTCGCGCGTGCCGCGCTTGCCGATGGCGCCGGGGTCCTCACCGCCGTGGCCGGCGTCCACGGCGACGATGATGGGGCTTTTGCGCGGCCGTTTTTGCTTTGGCGTCGGCGCGGGTTTTGGTTTTGCAGCCGCCGGCTTATCGCCCGGAAAAGTGAGCACCAACCGGTAGTTGCGTCCCGAGCCGGGCGGCAAAAGGTAGGCTTTGTGCGGCACCTGGCGCGCCATGTCCAGCACCAGGCGCAGCACATGCGGCTTGGGGTGGCCGGCGCGAATTTTTTTCACCAGTGCAATGGTGGACTTCGGCAGCCTGCCGCCGAGCACCGTGCCGGGCATGTCCACCACCACGCGAAACGGATTCTCCACCGTGTACACGCGGTACAAAATCGGCCCGTCCAAATCCACCACCATCTGCGTCCGGTCGGGCGCGCGCCACATGCGAATTTCGTTGACGCTGACGGCGAATGCCGCGCCGCTGACCAGCAGCAACGCAACCCCGGCGGCGGCGAAGGTGGCGGCGCGCGCGGTTTTCATCTTGGCGCCACGCTGAGGGTGAGGCCGCGCGCATGCGCATCGCCCGGCACGGTGGCGAGGGTGACGGCCACATCGGCCGGCGGCAAAAAACCGGCGGCGCGCTGCGGCCACTCCACCAGCACCACCGCCGCGCCGTCCAGATAATCGCGAAAGCCGATGCCCTCCAACTCCGCCGCCGATTCCAGACGGTACAAATCAAAATGATGCGCCGCGCCGCCGCCGGCGACGGGATAACTTTGCACCAAATTAAATGTCGGACTGTTCACCACGTCGGTTGCGCCAAGCCCCTGCAGGATGGCGCGCGCCAACACGGTTTTCCCGGCGCCGAGTTCACCGCTCAACGTCACCAGCATGCCCGGCCGCACAACATCCCGCGCCAGCCGCGCACCAAAGTCAACCGTCGCCTGTTCACTGTCAACAGTGAACGCACCATGTTCACCGTTCACTGCGGCGAATCCAAAAGCCGGTTGTGCAGCCTGCGCACCAACGGCGGCAAGTCGGTGGCCGCCATGCCCACCGCGCCCTCCGCCGCCGCCGCATCGCCGGCCGCGGCATGCAGTTGCACGCCGCAACATGCGCCGTCCATCACGCCCTGGCCCTGGGCGATGAACGCGCCGACCACTCCGCTCAGCACATCGCCCATGCCGGCCGCGGCCATGCCGGGGTTGCCGGCGGCGCACAGCCATGTTTGCCCGCCGCCGGCGAGCACCGTGCCGGCGCCCTTGAGCGCGCACACGCCGCCGTAACGGCCGGCAATGTCGGCCGCCGCCTGCAAACGCCCGGCCTGCACCGCGGCGGTGCCAACGCCGAGCAGCCGCGCGGCCTCGCCGGGGTGCGGCGTCAGGACCCAGTTGTCGCGGCGCGCGGATTCCCGCGCCAGCAGGCCAAGCGCATCGGCGTCCACCACCATGGGCCGGCCGAGTTCCAGCGCCGTGGCGAAAGCATCCACGGCAAAAGCGCCGGCGCCGAGTCCGGGGCCGGCGACAACGGCGGTGAAGCGGCCCGCGTTTGCGCGCAACTCGCCGAGTTCAACCGTCATCACCTCCGGCCGCGCGCGGGCGGCGGCGTTGTCTTCGGTGCACAGCGTCACCAGCCCGGCGCCGGCGCGCACCGCGCCCTCGGCGGCCATCACCGCCGCGCCGCCCATGCCGCGGCCGCCGCCGAGTACCAGGACATGGCCGGCGGCATGCTTGTGCGCGTCGCGGTCGCGGCGGCGCAGAATGGTTTTGAGATGCGCGTCGCCAAGCAGCCGCGCATCGGCGGCAACCGAATCGTAAACCGAGTCGGCGACGCCGAGGGTGTCGAGCAAAACCTCGCCGGCAAGGTGCGCGCCGCGGCCGGTGAACAGGCCGGGCTTTTTGGCGATGAAGGTGACGGTGACGCCGGCGGCCAAGGCGCTGCCGTAAACTTTGCCGCTGTCGCAGCACAAACCGGAAGGCACGTCCACGGCGATGACCGCGGCCGCCGCATCGTTGATGCGCGCAAACAACTTTGCGGTCGCCGCGTCCACATCGCGGGAGACGCCGGCGCCGAGCAGCGCGTCCACAATTAAAGTCTCCGCATCGGGGGTGAACTCGGCGAGGGGCGCGATGGCGGCGCCGGCGGCCGCGGCGGATTCTTTTTGCGCGGCGCTCACCCCGCTTTGCGGCGCGCCGGCGGCAAACACGCGCACCGGATAGCCGCTTTGCGCGGCCAGGCGCGCGACCACGTAACCGTCACCGCCATTGTTGCCGCCGCCGCACAGCACCGCCAACGGCCGCCGCGCTGAAAATCGCCGGCGAATCACCGCAAACACCGCCGCCCCGGCGCGCCGCATTAATTCTTCGCCGCTCAAGCCGTTTTCCATGGCGGCGCGCTCCAGCGTGCGCACCGCGCGGACCGAATACAGGTTGTGCGCATCACAAGGCATGGCGGCGGTCATGATAACAGTGCGGCGGCGGCGGTTGCCGGTGCGTGCTATGCTCGGCGGCGCCCCTTTGCCACCGTGAAAAAACCGTGAACAACGCCGCGCAACTGGTCCGGCAAATTAAATTCTGGGGGCGCGAACTCGGCTTTCAGCAGGTCGGCGTCACCGACACCGAACTCAGCGAGGCCGAAAGCCGCTTGCTGGAATGGCTGCGGCGCGGCTACCACGGCGAGATGGACTACATGGCGCGCCACGGCGCAAAACGCTCGCGCCCGGCGCAACTGAAACCGGGCACGCTGACGGTAATCTCGGCGCGCATGGATTATTTTCCGCGCCAAGCGCGCACTGTCGCCGAAACTTTGCGCGACCCCGCCGCCGCTTTTATTTCGCGCTACGCCCTCGGCGCCGACTACCACAAACTAATGCGCCGCCGCCTGCAAAAACTCGCGCTGCGCATTGAAAAAGAAACCGGCGCCTTCTGCCACCGCGCTTTCACCGACAGCGCGCCGGTGATGGAAAAACCGCTGGCGCAAAAAGCCGGGCTCGGCTGGATTGGCAAGCACAGCAACCTCATCAACCGCCGGGCCGGCTCATGGTTTTTTCTCGGCGAGTTATACACCGACTTAAAACTGCCGCGCGATATGCCGGCCGCCGACCACTGCGGCACCTGCAACTCGTGCATCATTGCCTGCCCCACCGGCGCCATCGTCGCGCCTTACATCGTGGACGCGCGGAGATGCATTTCCTATTTGACCATTGAACTCAGGGGCGCCATTCCGGAGCCGCTGCGCCCGCTGCTTGGCAACCGGGTTTTCGGTTGCGACGACTGCCAGGCGGTTTGTCCGTGGAACCGTTTTGCCCGGGCCGGCGGCGAACATGCATTCGCACCGCGCCACAATCTGGACAGCGCCGGTCTGGTTGCGCTGTTTGCATGGAGCGAGGAAGAATTTCTGCGCCGCACCGAAGGCTCCGCCATCCGCCGCATCGGTTATGAGCGATGGCTGCGCAACCTTGCCGTCGCCCTCGGCAACGCGCCGCCGTCAACGACTGTGACGGCGGCGCTGCGCAGCCGGGAGAATCACCCATCGCCGCTGGTGCGCGAACACGTGGCGTGGGCGCTGCTTAGAACCTCCACTCCCCGCTCAGCAGGTTGGCGGTGTTGAGGCCGTTTTCCATGCCGATGGTCAGGCCGAGGTTCAACCGCCCGGCGGTTTTGCGGGCGGTGAGGCTGAGGCGGTCCTCATCAGCGCCGCTGCCGGCAAGATGCTTGGACCCCTCCAAGCGCAACCTCACCGCCGG
>RKSH01000088.1 GCA_007570945.1 Gammaproteobacteria bacterium
GGGGGTGGCGGAGACCGGGGTTTTGCCGCTGGAGGTTTTGATGAAATCGGCGCCGGCGGCGATGGCGGCGGCGGCGGCGGCGCGAATGACCTCGGTGCCGCCCAACTCGCCGGTCTCAATGATAACTTTCAGCGTCTTGTCGCCGCACAGCAGTTTGCAGATGCGGGTGAACAACCGCGCCCGCGCGCGGCCGGCGGCGCCGCCATGCAAAAAATCGCGCCACGGAAAAACCAAATCAATTTCGTCGACAACCTCAAGCGCCCGGCGAATTTCCTCCAGCACCGCGCCGCGCTCACCCTCACCGCCGGGAAAGTTGGCCACCGCCGCCACCCGCACGCCGCTGCCGGCCAGCAACTCGGCGCACAACGGCGCAAACTTCGGCCACACGCAAACCGCCGCCACTTTGTTGCCGCGCGCGGCGGCGCACAGTTCACGAATGTCGCCGTCGGTGTCGTCGCCGCCGAGCCGGGTTAAATCCAGCAGCGACAGGGTGAGGGCGGCGATTTCTTTTTCGGTTTTCACAGCGCAAAGGGGCGCGGCAGGTAATCGCGCAGGATGCCCCGGTTAAATTCTCCCGCCGGGGTGGCCACGGTGAGGGGCGTGTCGGCGGCGGCAAACTCGGCGATTTTTTGCAGGCATCCGCCGCATGGCAAAGCCTCGCCCTCGGCCACAATCATCACCTGGTCAATGCGCTTGACGCCGTCGCCGACCATGGCCGCAATGGCCGCGGCTTCGGCGCACAGGCCCTGCGGGTAGGCGGCGTTTTCCACGTTGCAGCCCCGGTAGATTTTGCCGCCGGCGGCTATTGCGGCGCCGACGCGGAAGTCGGAGTACGGCGCATGGGCATTGGCGCGCGCGGCGCAGGCGGCGGTGAACAGTGGCCGGGTGGAATCGTTCATCAATGCTCCCCTCGGGTGTACGGTTTCCCGGCGGCGCGCGGGGCCACCGCGGCGCCGAAGAAACCGGCCAATATCACCACTGTAAACAAATACGGCAGCGCCTGCACCGCCTGCACCGGCACGGCGCCCACCAGCGGCAGCGAGACGCCCTGAATGTGCGCCGCGCTGGCCTCAAAAAAACCGAACAGCAGGCACGCCGACAGCACCGGCCACGGCCGCCACTTGCCGAAAATCATCGCCGCCAGCGCGATGAAACCCTTGCCGGCGGTCATGCCGCTGATGAACGCCGCGCCCTGGGCGGTGGACAGGTAGGCGCCGGCAAAGCCGCACAGAATGCCGCAGATGAGCACCGCGCGGTAGCGCAAAAACGCCACCGAGATGCCGGCGGTGTCCACCGCCGCCGGGTTTTCGCCCACCGCGCGCAGGCGCAAACCGAAGCGCGTGCGGTACAGCGCCCAGGCGGTGGCGCCGACGCAGGCGAAAGCAAGATAGACCAGAATGTTATGGCCGCTCAGCAACTCGCGGTACACCGGTCCCAGCAGCGGCAGCGGCGCAACCGCATCGGCGCCCGGAAAAACCAGCGCGCCAAAGCGCGCCTCGCTGCCGAGGAATGGCGTCCGCCCGCCCTGGGCGAACCAGGCGACGCCGAGAATGACGGTGAGGCCAAAAGCGAGAATGTTCACCGCCATGCCGGAAACGATGTGGTCGCCCTTGTGGGTGATGCAGGCGAAACCGTGCACCAAAGCCAGCGCGCACGATGCGGCGACGCCGGCGCACAGGCCGAGCCAGGCGCTCTGGGTGACGCCGGCGGCGGCGGCGGCGGCAAAAGCGGCGGCCAGCATTTTGCCCTCGAGGCCTATGTCCACCACGCCGCTGCGCTCCGAATACAGGCCGGCCAGGGCGGCGAAAACCAGCGGCACCGCCAGCCGCACCGACGAGTCCAGCACCGACAGCACAATCTCAAGCGACGGCACGGCCGCCTCCGCCGCGGAAAATTTTCGCCCAGGCCGCGCCCAGGGGCGGCCGCAGCATGAAGCCCAGCGCGCCGGTGAACAAAATGACCAGGCCCTGAATGACGATGACGATGTCCTTGCTGATGCGCTCAAAGGTGTAGGCCAGTTCGGCGCCGCCCTGGTAAAGCGCGCCGAACAGGATGGCGGCGAGCACGATGCCGGCCGGATGGCTGCGGCCCATGAGGGCGACGGCGATGCCGACAAAACCGTAGCCGGCGGTGAACTCAATCAGCAGCCGGTGCTGGCTGCCGAGGATTTCGTTGAGCGACAGCAGGCCGGCCAGGCCGCCGGACAGGCACATGGCGAGAATGATGCAGCGCGACGGTGAAATGCCGGCATAAACCGCGGCGCGCGGGTTGCCGCCGACGGTGCGCACCTCGTAGCCCCACGGCGTGTGCCACAAAAAAAGCCACGTTGCCGCGCAGCACAAAAGCGCGATGAAAAATGAAAGGTTGAGGGGCGAGGCGCTGAGGCCGAGGCCCACGGCGGCGGCCAGGTCGTGCACCATCGGCAGGTGGGCGCTGTCGGCGAACACCCGCGTCTCCGGCGACATGGAGCCGGGCTTGATGAGCACGTTGACCAGCAGGTAATTCATCAGCGCGGCGGCAATGAAGTTGAACATAATGGTGGTAATCACCACGTGGCTGCCGCGCTTGGCCTGCAGCACCGCCGGCACCAGACTCCAGCCGGCGCCGAACAACGCCGCGGCCAACATGGCGCACAGCAGCAACAGCGGAAACGGCAGCGCGTCCATGTAAAGCGCCACCAGGCCCAGACCGAGGCCGCCGATGTAGGCCTGGCCTTCACCGCCGATGTTGAACAGGCCGCAGTGGTAGGCGACGGCGACGGCGAGGCCGGTGAAGATGAAGTTGGTCGCGTAAAACAACGTGTAGCCCACCGCCTCGGCGCTGCCGAAAGCGCCGCGCAATAATTCGGCGGCAATGGCCGGCGGACTCTCGCCGATAAACCACACCAGCAGCGCCGAGAAGGCGAAAGCCAGCGCCAGGTTGCACAGCGTCAACAGCAGCGGGTCGATCCACCAGGGCACGTTTTGCGGCGCGCCGAGGGTCTCAGCCTTCATCGCGCACCCCGGCCATCCATCGGCCCAGTTGTTTTTCATCGGCCGCGGCGGCCGGAGTTTCACCGACAACAGCGCCGTTGAACATCACCACGATGCGGTCGGCGAGGGCGAGGATTTCCTCCAGTTCCACCGACACCAGAAGAATGGCGCTGCCCTGGTCGCGCAGGGTGAGAATTTTGCGGTGAATGAATTCAATGGCGCCGATGTCCACGCCGCGCGTCGGCTGGCCGATTAAAAGCACGCGCGGCTCGCGCACCATCTCGCGCGCAAGAATTAATTTCTGCTGGTTGCCGCCGGAAAATTGCGCGGCGCGAATCTCCGGCAACGGCGGGCGCACGTCAAACTCGTCCATGCGCCGCCGCGTTTGCGCGCCGATGAACGGCCAGTCAAAAAAGATTCCGCGCGGGTTTCGCCCGCGGCGGTACTGCGCCTCCCGGTGGTAGCCGAGGATGGCGGCATGGCTGGCGCTCTCAAACGCGACCATGCCGGTGGCGCGGCGGTCCTCGGGAACATGGGCGACGCCTTTGGCGCGCAGTTGCGACGGTGACGAACCGGCGGCGGCTTCACCCTGGCCGTCACCGCCGCCCCCACCGCCGCCGCGGTGAAAAACTATTTCCCCGCCGTCCACCCTGCACATGCCGGCCAGCGCCTCCAGCAACTCGCTCTGGCCGTTGCCGGCGACACCGGCCACGCCGAGGATTTCGCCGCTGCGCAGGCTCAGGTTGACATCGCGCACGCGCACCACCCGGTGGCGGTCGCGGACGCGCAAATTTTTCACCGTCAGCGCGGTGCCGGAGTCGCGCCGCGGCGGCGCGGTGCGGGACTCCGTCGCCACCGCGCGCCCCACCATCAACTCGCTGAGCTCGCCGGCGTTGGTGTCCCTGGTTTCGCGCACCGCCACCACCCGGCCGTCGCGCATCACCGTCACCCGGTCCGACACCGCCATGATTTCGCGCAACTTGTGGGTGATGAGCACCACCGTTTTGCCCTGCCCGCGAATCACGCGCAGGATGCGGAACAAGTCGTCGGCCTCCTGCGGCGTGAGCGCGCCGGTGGGCTCATCCAAAATTAAAATCTCGGCGCCGCGCACCAACGTCTTCAGCATCTCCACCCGCTGCTGCGCGCCCACCGGCAGGTCGCCGGTAAGCGCGTCGGGGTCGGCGCGCAACTTGTATTCCGCGGCCAGCCGCTGCAACTCGGCGCGCGCCCGCCGCGGCCCGGGGGAGTTTGCGCCGAGAAACATGCCGCGCTCGCAACCCAGCATGATGTTCTCCAGCACGCTGAAGTTGTCCACCAACATGAAGTGCTGGTGCACCATGCCGATGCCGGCGCGAATGGCGGCGGCGCTGCTGCGCAGGCTGCGGCGCGCGCCGTTGATGTAAATCTCTCCGGCGTCGGCGCGCTGGCAACCGTACAGCACGTTCATCAACGTGGTTTTGCCGGCGCCGTTCTCGCCGACGATGCCGTGGATTTTCCCTTTGGCAAGCGCCAGCGAAATGTCGTCGTTGGCGCGCACCGGGCCGAATGCTTTGCACACGCCGCGAAACTCCACCGCCGGCGGCGGTGACTCCGGAGTGGAAAACGGCGACCCCGGAGCCACGGGCGGTGACTGCGGAGCCGAAAGTGGCGGCTCCGAGTGCATAGACGGTGACGCCGGAGTCGACAACGGTGACACCCTCGCGCTCAGTGCCGCCGGCGGTTCACCACGGGCAGGTGTTTTCTTTCATGTAGTCATGAACGGCGATGTCACCGTTGATGATGCCGGTGCGCGCCTTGGTCACCGCACTCTCCATGGCGGCGGTGATGAGTGCGCGGTTGTGTTCATCCAGCGCCCAGTCAATGCCGCCCTCCTTGATGCCCAGCACGGTGACGCCGGAGGTCCACCCGCCGCCCTGCGCCTCTTCATACATGCGGTAGACCGCGCGGTCCACGCCTTTCAGCATGGAGGTGAGGACGCTGCCGGGGTGCAGGTGGTTCTGGTTGGAGTCCACGCCGATGCCGAGTTTGCCGTTGTCCTTGGCCGCCTGCAGAACGCCGAGGCCGGTGGCGCCGGCGGCGTGAAACACCACATCGGCGCCGCGGTCAAACTGCGACTGCGCCAACTCGCCGCCCTTGAGCGGGTCGTTCCACGCCGCGCCGGTGGTGCCGGTCATGTTTTCCAGAACGCGGGCGCCGGGGTCCACATGCAAAACGCCCTGCTTGTAGCCGCAGGCGAAGCGGCGGATGAGGGGAATGTCCATGCCGCCGACGAAACCGACGGTGCCGGTCTCGGAGGCCATGGCCGCCAGCATGCCGACCAAAAACGAGCCCTCCTCCTCGCGGAACAAAACCGACTGCACATTGGGCAGGTCCACGACGCCGTCGATAATGCCGAACCAGGTGTCGGGAAATTCTTTGGCCACTTTTTCCAGCGCGGTGGTCTGGGAAAAGCCGATGGTGACGATGGGATTAAAGCCGCGCCGCGCAAAATTGCGCATGGCCTGCTCGCGCTGCGAGTCGTTGTTGACTTCAAAATCCCGAAACCGGACGCCATGGTCTTTTTCAAAATCCTGGGCGCCGTTCAGCGCGGCCTCATTAAAAGACTTGTCAAACCGCCCGCCGAGGTCGTAAATCAGCCCCGGCTTAAACTCAGCGGCCTGCGCGCCGGCGGCGAGCAGGGCGGCGAGGGTGAGGGTGAGGGCGGGGAAAAGCTTGCGAAGTTTCATGGGATTGCTCCTCGGTTGGTTAATAGGGGGTGGTTAGTATGGCGGGGGAAGGGGGATGTTGCAACATGGGCTTGCCGTAAACGTGGGGAAGCCCCCGGCGGGATAATCGCCGGGGACACCCTGCCGCGCTGAGCCCTGCATTGCTTGCTCAAACTTCCTCCACACTCTCCGCCTCAAACCGCCCATGAAAAGCGGATTTTGACGGCCGCCAATCGCCGAGGCCAATTCGAGAGCCGCCGATTATCAGCCACGGGCGAAGTTGCCGCTCATCCATGCTAATTTTTGCTTCTCATGGCATCGCCGGCTTTCCCAAAATTAACCATGGCGAAATGGACCGCGGTGGCGCTTGCCGCTCTGCCGGCCATGCTCCATGCCGCCCCCGACGCCGAACTCACGCGCATGTATTACCAGCGCGAAGTGATGGCCGCCTATTGCGGCCTCGGCTCGGCGCGGTCCGCCGCCGGTTTTCAGCGCGCCGAGAAGGAAATCATCGCGCGCAAAAATCCAAATCAAAAAGACCGGGAAGACGCCCGCACCCAGGCCTGGAAAGACGCCCACGCCGAATGGTCCAACCGCGGCCTCGGCGGCTTCAAAAACTGGTGCCGCACCGAGGGCGCGGCGGCGATGGAACGGTTTGAACAGATGGCGCGGTGAATGCGCGCTCAGGCGGGCGGGCGTTTTGTGCCGGCGGCGCGGGATTTTTTTAGCGCCGCAACCTCCGAGACATCCATCGCCCGCGCCATGCCGGCGTCGTAGTTCGCCTGCAAACGCAACCATACTCCGGGGTCGTCGCTGAACAGAGCGCCAACCCGTGCCGCCATCCGCGGCGTGATGCGAACCCGCCCGGCCAGCACTCCGCCCAAGGCCCGGCGGGAAACCCCAAGCAACCGCGCCGCCTCAGTGGAATTAAGGCCGGCGCCGGGCAGCACATCCTCACGCAGGTGAACGCCGGGGTGCACCGGAGCAAGCGCGGTCCGCCCGGCGGGGAGACTGTGGTTGATTGTTTGTGGGCGATTTCCAGGCATTGCCGGTTCACTGCTCAGTGATAGTCAATGATTGTAACGTCCACGGCATCCGTGTCAACCCAGCGAAAAACCAGCCTCCAGTTGCTGCCCAGCCGGACGCTGTAATACCCTTGCATGTCACCGCTCAACGCATGAAAATGCGCGCCGGGAAAATTCATGTGCTCCGGGAGTTCCGAAACATCCAAACGCTGGAGAAAGCGCGCCAGCCGCTCATGGTTGATTTGGCCGATTCCCCTGGTCGCTCCCGTCCGCCAGAACTGTCATGCCTGAATGTCCTTATCACAGGAGCAAAATAAATCCACGGCCAGTGAAAATCAACATGATGCAAACCGAGTTTGTTATCCAATTTCATCCATGAACCACGCCACCTCCTCCCGGTAATCCTCCGCCCCGGTAATCGCCGAGGCCACCGCCACCGAGCCGACGCCGGAGGCGAGGACTTGGTGCAGGTTGTGGCGTTTAATGCCGCCGATGGCGACCAGGGGGAATTTATTTTTGAGCGCGCTCACCCACTGGTTTAATTTTTCCACGCCAATCACGACGGCCGGTTTGGTGGTGGTGGGGAACACCGTGCCGAGGGCGATGTAACTTGGCTGCAGGGCGGCGGCGCGGCGCCATTCGGATTCGCTGTGCGTGCTGATGCCGAGTCGCAGGCCGGCGTTTTTAATTTGCGCGAGGTCGGCGGCGTCCAAATCCTCCTGGCCGAGGTGCACGCCGTAAGCGCCGTGCCTCACCGCCGCCGGCCAGTAATCGTTGATGAACATTCGCGCGCCGTACCGCCGGCCGATGGCGACGGCGCGCCGGGTCATGCCGTCAGCCTCGGACTCGGAACAGCCTTTCACCCGCAACTGAATCGTGCGCACGCCAAGGGGCGGCAATTTTTCCAGCCAGTCCACCGAGTCCACCACCGGATACAGGCCGAGGCGGCCAGTGCCGCAACCGGCAAACCCGGCCGCCACCGTCACCGGCCCCCGCCGTGCCAAAACGGCCGGCCCACCACCGGCGTGGACGGCTGCGCGGTTTGCCGCTGCACCATGAGGCCGGCCAGGTGCGCATTGCGGCCGGCGCGCACCGCATCGGCAAAAGCGCGCGCCATGCGCGGCGGGTCGCCGGCGCGCGCCACCGCGGTGTTCAGCAGTACCGCGTCAAAACCCAACTCCATCACCCTCGCCGCTTGCGACGGCGCGCCGATGCCGGCGTCAATCACCAGTTTTGTCTCCGGAAAGCGGTGGCGCAGCGCGCGCAATGCATACACATTCAGCAGTCCGCGGCCGGTGCCGATGGGCGCGCCCCACGGCATCAGCGCTTCGCAGCCTGCATCCACCAGCCGGCGGCACAGCACCAGGTCCTCGGTGCAGTACGGCAGCACTTTGAACCCGCGCTGCACCAGTTGCACCGCCGCGTCCACCAGTCCAAAGGGGTCGGGCTGCAACGTGTAGTCGTCACCAATCACCTCCAACTTCACCCAATCGGTGTCGAACAATTCGCGCGCCATTTCCGCAAGCTTGACCGCCTCCCGCGCACTGCTGCAACCGGCGGTGTTGGGCAGCAGGCGGCAACCACTGTCGCGCAACTCGCGCAGGTAACGCCAGACTCCCTCGCCGCCGCCATCGCCACCGTCACCGGCCGGATTCTGCCGCCGCAGTGACAGCGTCACCACCTGTGCGCCGGAAGCCAGCACCGCATCGCGCATCACCTGCGGCGACGGGTAGCGCGCGCTGCCGAGCAGCAGGCGGCTGTGCAGTCGCGCGTCGTATAAGCACAGCAGGTCCTCCGCGCCGTCAACCCCGGCGTCCACTTCAGCCTCCGCTCACCGGGCGCAGGATGTCGACGCGGTCGCCGTTTTGCAGTTCACAGTCGGCGTAATCTTCCCTGGCCACCAACTCGCCGTTCACCGCCACCGCCACCGGCGCATCGCCCCGCCGCCACTGCGGCAGCGCGCCGGCCAAAGTGGTTTGCGCGGCCACCTGCACGGGTTGGTTGTTCACGCTGACCGTAATCATGATTTTATTTTACGCTGTTTCACCGGCTTTGATGTGGCGCACGATTTCCTCCACCACCACCGGCGCAACCAGAAAACCGTGGCGGTATAAGCCGTTGGCGGCGGCGAAACCGGGGCGCAGCCTCACCCTCGGCAGGTTGTCCCTGAACGCCGGGCGCAGGCCGACGCCGGCCTCTTCAATGCGCGCCTCGGCGAAGGCCGGGTTCACGGTGTACAGCGCGCTGCACAACTCCAGCGCCGACTGCACGCTCAGCGGTGATTTATCGGCGCTTTCAATCTCAGTGGCGCCGACCACAAACCGCCCGCCGGGGCGCGGCGCGATGTAGAGTTGGTAGCGCGGGTGCATCAGGCGCAGCGGGCGGCGCAGCCGCACTTCCCTGCAGCGCACGCGCAACACCTCGCCGCGCACGCCGCGCAGATTTTGATCGTCGCCGGCGGCGCCGAAACCACGGCAGTCCACCGTCCACCGACAGCGCAGCGGTTCACCATTCACCGCCGCCGTGCCATCGTTCACCGTCACCGACGTGTGGGCGACGCACCGTCCGCCAAGCGCGCGAATTTGCGCGAGCAGCGCGGCCAGCAGCGCGCGGTTGTCCACGTTTGCCTCCTTTGCCAGCAGAATGGCGCGGGAAAAATGCGGCGCGATATCCGGCTCAAGGCGGCGCAACTCCTCCTGCGCGATGCGGCGGAAATTTTTTTCCTCGCCGCCAAGCCGCAGGCGCAAATCCCGTTCAAACTGCGCCAGGTCGCCGCTGTCCCCGGGGTGCGCGACCGCCAGACTGCCGGTGTTCTGAAAAAAAACCCCGCCCTCGCCCTCACCGCCCGCCGCCGCATTTAATTGCGCAATCCATTTTTGCCACAACGGCAGCGAGGCCATGCCCATGTCATAAATTTTTCGCTCAGTCGCCGCCGCTTCGCTAAGCGGCGCAATCATGCCGGCGGCGACGTGGGCCGCCGCCGGCGACGGTTCCAGCGCGCCGGCCTCAAACAGCGTCACCCGCCGCCCGCCGAGCAGCAAACGCCACGCCAGCAGCCGTCCAAGCAGGCCGCCGCCGGCGATGACGATGTCTTCTTTAACCGTGTTCATGGCGGGCAAAAAAGATTGTGTGGTTTTTGCGCGGCGGCGGCAAGCGCTTTGGCGCGGCTGGTATGATGCAACCATGGGCCTTTGTTTTATCGCCGACCTTCACCTAAGCCCGGCGCGCCGCGACATTGAGCGGCGGCTGGCGGATTTTTTGCGCGGCGCGCGGGATTGCAAAACCGAATCGCTGTTCATCCTCGGCGATTTGTTTGACTTCTGGATCGGTGACGACGCCGCCGATTTTCTCGGCCACGGGCCGGCGCTGGATGCGCTGCGCAAAACCTCCGATAGCGGCGTGCGCCTGTTTGTGATGCGCGGCAACCGCGATTTTCTGCTCGGCGAAGGTTTTTGCCGCCGCAGCGGCGCGCAACTGCTGGACGACCCGGCGCTGGTGACGGTGGACGGGCGCCGCACCGTGCTGTGCCACGGCGACTCGCTGTGCGCCGATGATGCGGCGCACCAGGAATTCCGCCGCCGCACCGGCGACGCCGAATGGCGCAAAAAATTCCTCGCCCGCGGCATGGAAGAGCGCCTGGCCCTGGCGCAAGAAGCGCGCCGCCAAAGCGCCGCCGGCCATCATGGCAAACCGGCCGCGGCGCTGGATGTCAACGCGGCCGCGGTGGAGGAAACTTTCCGCCGCAGCGAAGCCGAGTGGATGATTCACGGCCACACCCACCGCCCGGCGACCCACCGCCACACCGTGGACGGCCGCCAATGCACGCGCTTTGTGCTCGGCGACTGGTTCGGCGGCGAGTCGGTTTTGCGCCTCGGCGCGCGCTCACACCTGGTCGCTTAACTCCGCCAAATCCAGCACGCTGCCGCGCGCCGGCCGGCCGCCGGCCTCGCCGCGCAACCGCTCCACTTTTTCCAGATAGCCGGCGCTGACATCGTCGGTGACGTATTTGCCGTGGAAGCACGAGCCCTCAAACTCGTGAATTTTTCCGTTTAGGGCGCAGGATTTTTCCAGGTCGGCCAACTCCTGGTAAACCAAATGGTCGGCGCCGATAAATTCGCACACCTGCGCCGCATCGCGCCCATGGGCGACCAACTCGGCGGCGGCCGGCATGTCAATGCCATAAACATTGGGGTGGCGCACCGGCGGCGCGGCCGAGGCGAAGAACACCTTTTTTGCGCCGTTGTCGCGCGCCATCTGAATGATTTGGCGCGAAGTGGTGCCGCGCACCACCGAGTCGTCCACCAGCAGCACATTGCGCCCGCGAAACTCCGACTCAATGGCGTTCAACTTGCGCCGCACCGAAAGGGAGCGCTCGGCCTGGCCCGGCATGATGAAAGTGCGGCCGATGTAGCGGTTTTTAATCAGCCCCTCGCGGTATTTGACGCCGATCACCTGGGCCAGTTCCACCGCCGCGATGCGGCTGGTGTCGGGCACCGGAATGACCACGTCAATTTCGCGCCCGGCCCATTCGCGTTTAATTTTCTCGCCGAGTTTTTCGCCCATGCGCATGCGCGTGCGGTACACCGGAATGGAATCCAGAATGGAATCGGGGCGCGAGAAGTACACAAACTCAAACAAACACGGCGCATGCCGCCCGCTGGCGGCGCAGGATTCGGTGCGCACCGTGCCGCCGGTTTGCACCACCACCGCCTCGCCCGGGTTCACCTGGCGTTCCAGGCTGTAGCCGAGCACGTCCATGGCGATGCTTTCCGATGCGAACATGTGGCCGCCGCCGCCGCGGCCGTAAACCAGCGGGCGGATGCCGAACGGGTCGCGAAAAGCGACCAGGCCGAAGTTGACAATCATCGCCACCACCGCATAGCCGCCGCGGCACCTGCGGTACACGCCGCGCACCGCCTCAAACACCTGCGCGGCTTCCAGCCGCGGCTGGCCGCGGTGCAGTTGGTTGTTCAACTCGTGGGCAAAAACATTGAGCAAAACCTCGCTGTCCGACATGGTGTTCAACTGGCGGAAGTCCTCGCTGAACATCTCGCGGCGCAAGCCGTCCACGTTGGTCAGGTTGCCGTTGTGCGAAAGCGCGATGCCAAACGGCGCGTTGACAAAAAACGGCTGCGCCTCGGCGCGCGAATCGCTGCCGGCGGTGGGGTAGCGGACATGGCCGATGCCCATGCCGCCCTTCAACTGCACCATGTGGCGCGCCTGAAACACGTCGCGCACCAGGCCGTTGTCCTTGCGCAGGTAAACCTTGCCGCCCTCGCTGGTCATCAGGCCGGCCGAGTCCTGGCCGCGGTGCTGCAGCACGGTCAGCCCTTCGTACAGGGACTCGTTCACCATGCCTTTGGTGTCAACGATGCCGATGATGCCGCACATGACGCCAGCCGCCGCGCTACTGCCGCAACAGAAAATGCCGCGCCAGGTCCGGCGGCAGGAGATTATTAAACACCTGGGCCAGCGGCGTAAAGCGCGGCGCCAGCGCCGACTCGCCCCACCAGTCGCTGTCCGGCAGCGGCGTCGCGCCGGCAGCCAAAATCAGCGCGCCGATAATCACCGCGCCGCGCGCCAGCCCGAACAGGCCGCCGAGGGTGCGGTCGGTGCCGGTGATGCCGGTGGCGGAAAACATGCGATAGAGCACCGCGCCGGCGATGGAGACCGCCAGCAACGTGCCGAGAAACAGGGCGGTGAAGGCGGCCGCGCGGCGCAGAATTAATTCATCCACGTAACCGGCAAACAAAAGCTCGGCGCGGTCCAAAAAATGAAACGCGACCCAGAACGCAAGAATCCACGCCACCAGTGACAGCGACTCGCGGACAAAACCGCGCCACGCGCCCACCGCCGCCGAAGCCGCGAGCAGAAAAAGAATGGCCAGGTCCACCACCACCGCTCAGCGTCTCCGCTCCAAATAATAGTCGCACTCGCCGCGCGCCGCCGCGCACAATTTGCGCAGTGCATCGGCGGCTTCGGCTTCGCCGGCAAAGGAGCCGACCCAGACTCTCCACGCCAAATCGCCGCCGCCCTCCTCCACCCACGCCTCAAACCCGCGCTCACGAATCTCGGCGCGCATGCGATGCGCGTTGGCCGCCTTCCTGAACGCGCCGGTGCGGACAATCCATCGGTTGTTGTGGACCGGGGGTGACGGTGTTGACGTTGAAAGTGGCGGCGGCGACCTCGGAGGTGACGGTTCCGGTGTTAAAACTGACGGCGCCGACGTTGAAATTGACGGTGACGACGGCGGCAGTGACGGCGCCGGTTGCGGCAGCGGCGGCGGTGGCGCCGACCGCGGAAGCGGCGGTGCCCTGTTCTCAAGCAGCGGCGGCAGGGCCAGCACCGCCGCGCCGATAAGCAGGATGGCGCCGGTGATGCGGTGCTTCAGGTTGATGGGGGCGGGGGTCACCAAAATTCAGCCGGCGTTGGCGGTGTGCGCCATTATAGCACCGACGGTGAGGAACGAGCCGAACACCACCACGCATTCACCCTCGCCAGCGGCGGCGTCACCAACAGCGGCGTCAAAAGCCGATTCAATGGCGGCGTGGGCGGTAACGGCGGCGGCGTCACCAACGGCGGCGGCGACCTCGCCCCGCACCCACTCGGCATCGGCGCCGCGCTCGCCAAAGGTGGCCGCCACATACCACGCCGAGGCCGCCACCTGCCGCGCCATCTCGCGCACCGGTTTGTCGGCCAGGGCGGCAAACACGGCGCGCACTTTTTTGCAGCCAAGCGACGCCATGAACCGGCCGAGGGCGGCGGCGGAGGCGGCGTTGTGCGCCACATCCAGCACCACCGTCGGTTTGCCGGGCCTCACCTGCAACCGTCCGGGCAACCGCGCCGCGCTGAGCCCCCGGCGCATGGCGTCCACCCTCACCGGCCGCGATTTGCCGAGCGCATGCACCACGGCCAGGGCGCCGGCGGCGTTGGCAATTTGGTGGGCGCCAGGAATGCCGGGCGGCGGCAACTGGTCCATGACCGCGGCGGCGGCACCGTCGCCTATGCTCAATCTCCAGCCGCCGGCCGCGGTGGCTGCGGCCGTGAATTCATGGCCGGCGCGCCACAGCGGCGCCCCGATGGCGCGGGCGCGGTCCGCAATGGCGGCCGGCGCATCGGCATCGGCGGCCACCGCCGGCCGGCCGCGGCGCAAAATGCCGGCCTTCTCGGCGGCGATGGATTCACGGTCGGCGCCAAGCCAGGCCACGTGGTCCACATCAATGGCGGTGATGAGCGCGGCGTCGGCGTCCATGATGTTCACCGCGTCGCGGCGGCCGCCGAGGCCGACCTCAAGCAGCGCGATGTCCGGCGCGCTTGCCGCAAAATAATGCAGCGCGGCGAGGGTGCCGAATTCAAAATAGGTGAGAGGCACCGCGCCGCGTTTTTGCTCGACGAAAGCGAAAGCCTCGCACAGCTCGGCATCGCCGGCGGCGCGGCCATCCACTTTCACCCGCTCGTTGTAGCGCAGCAGGTGCGGCGAGGTGTACACCGCGACGCGGTGGCCGGCGGCGCGGTACACAGACTCGAGAATGGCCGCCGCCGAACCTTTGCCGTTGGTGCCGGCGATGCTTATCACGGTGGCGCCGCCGAGGGTGCACCCCATCCGCCGCCACACCTCGGCGGCCCGTTCCAAAGTGAGGTCAACCGTGCGGTGGTGGAGGGATTGGATGTGGTCGAGCCAGTGGTGCAGGCGGCGCCGGTTCATTGCGCTTTGCCGCGCGCGGACAGCAGCATGTGCAGCAGGCGGTGCACGGTGTCGCGCATGCGGCGGCGGTCCACGATGCGGTCGATGGCGCCGTGGCTGAGCAGGAACTCCGACTTCTGAAAGCCGTCGGGCAGCGTCTCGCGCACCGTCTGTTCAATCACCCGCGGCCCGGCGAAACCCACCAGTGCGCCGGGCTCGGCGATAATGATGTCGCCGAGCATGGCCAAACTGGCCGACACGCCGCCCATGGTCGGGTCGGTCAACACCGTGATGTAGGGAGTGCGCTGCGCGCTGAGGCGCTTTAGGGCCGCGGCGGTTTTGGACATCTGCATCAGCGAGAACAGCGACTCTTGCATGCGCGCGCCGCCGCTGGCGCAAAAACAAACCATGGGCACAAAACGCTCGGCCGCATTTTCCACCCCGCGCACGAAACGCTCACCCACCACCGAGCCCATGGAGCCGCCCATGAAACGAAACTCAAAACACGCGGCGACCAACGGCATGCCCTTGAGCAAACCCTCCACCACCACCAGCGCGTCGCTCTCGCCGGTTTCTTTTTGCATGTCACTTAGGCGGTCCTTGTATTTGCGCGTGTCGCGGAATTTAAGCATGTCGCTGGGGCGCACCGCGCCGCCAATCTCGCGCTGCCCGCCCTCGTCCAAAAACCCCCGCAACCGCGCGCGCGCGCCGAGGCGCAGGTGGTGCCCGCA
>RKSH01000069.1 GCA_007570945.1 Gammaproteobacteria bacterium
GCAGTCAGTAACCGACCAACGATATGGTCATCCTCGATATCCCAAAATGCACGCAGTTTATTGGCCTTAGATGTCCCATGAGTAGTGTAGCGGGCAGAGTGAATTTCAACATCGACCGCGTCAACCACAAACTCTCCGAAAGTGCGATTGTTGAAATCAAGAACATAGCCTGAATCCATTTGGAGAAATTTCTCCAATACACGCTTGTCTTTGGTGTTAAGTGAGCTCATGTGAAGAGCGCCCTCCTGCAGAATTCCGGTGATTTAAGGAATGTTATCGACATTTTACACAAAAAATCGCGGTCGCTGACAATAATTTCATGGTCAGGACAAGTTGAGCGGAAATTTTTCGCATGATTCCAGCCAAAACTCCGCTAAACATCACCCGCAAAAGTCCAGACCACTGAACCCGGCGGACTGATTCCCGTCGCGCAAATAGGCAGGGCTTTCACCGTTTATGTTGACTGACGCACGGCCCGGCATCGTTGCGCCGGGCATATCGACTCCACATGCCCGAGGGAGGCAAAGTGATGAAAGTTCTCGCTAAAACGATTTTAACCGCCGCCATGCTGTTTTCCATGCCGTCCAAAGTCCAAACTCACCCCATCTCCCCCCACCCATCCGCAAGCGCAAACCCCCTTGCGAAAGGGTCGGCGGGGTCGGCGGTGAGGGTTTGGGTGCCGTAGAGCCATGAGCGGCCGGAGATGCGGCAGCGGGTGGCGGTGCGGTCGGCGGTTTGGGCGGTGGCGGTGAAAGTGACAGTGAACTCGCCGCCGATGATGGAGCGGGAGCGCAGGGTGTCGCCGGGTTTGGCTTCGCCTCTGGCGTGCAGCGCGGCGAGGTTGGCGCTGCTGCCGGTGCCGCAGGGCGAGCGGTCCACGCGGCCCGGCCACATGGTGGTGCAAGTGCGGACGGCGCCGTCGGGGTCGCGGGCGCGGAACATGACGTAGGCGATGCCGTTGATCTGCGGAATTTGCGGATGGCGCGGGGTGATTTTTTTGTTCAGAATTTTTTTTATCTCCATGCCGGCCTCGGCCAGGGCGCGGGCGTTTTGCTTTTCTATTGTCAACCCCACCTGCGCCGCATCCACCAGCGCGTAGAACACGCCGCCGAAACACAAATCCGCTCTTATCCGCCCCCACTTCGGCGTTGCGATTCTCAGGTCCAACTCCTCCACAAAGGCCGGCGGCATGGCGATGCCGACGCGCTCGCATTTTCCGTTGCGGCATTCGGCCTCGGCGGTGATGAGTCCGGCGGCGGTGTCCAGGGTGACGGCGGTTTGCGGCTCATGCATTTTCACCATGCCTGTCTCCAGCAGCGCGGTGGTGACGCACATGGCGTTGGAGCCGGACATGGCGTGCGCCTGGTCGGCCTGCAGCACGAGAAACGCCGCGTCGGCCCGCGGCCGCGACGGCGGCACCAGCAGGTTCACCGACCCGGCCGGCGCGCCGCGCGGTTCAAAAATTAAAAAGCGGCGCAGACTGTCATCCACTTCATTGATGTGCGCCAGTTTCGCCGCCACGCTGTCGCCCGGCACCGCCGGCGCGCCGCCGGTCACCACGCGTCCCACCTCGCCCTCACAGTGGACGCAGATGAGTTGCACGGTGCGGTTCACGAGTTTAAGTCCGCCAGTCCAGAATCGGCTGCATGGCTTTTTGGAACGCCGATTTTTCCTCGCCGCTCAGCGGCTGCAAGGGGCCGCGGCAGTGGCCCACCGGGCAGCCGATTAACTCGCAACCGAACTTCACTTTCTGCACAAACTTGCCGCTTTCCAGACTGTTCAGCGCGCCGTACAGCGCCGCCATTTTTTCGCGCGCGGCAAGGGCGCCGTGGGCGGTGAAAGTGTCGAACAGGTCCACGCAGGCCGCGGCCATGCAATTGGCCGGGCCGCAAATCCAACTTTGCGCGCCCCACAGCAGAAAATCCAGCGCGATGTCGTCGCTGCCGCTGTACAGGTCGATGCGGCCGCGGTAGCGCCGGTAAATTTCCACCGCCCGCTGCAGCACGCCGCTGGAATCCTTAATCCCAATCACCCGCGGGTGGTCGGCGAGGGCGTCCAGCACCTCCCGGCCGATCTCCACGCCGGCTTTGAGCGGGTAATTGTACAGCACCAGATCCACCTCCACCGCGTCCAGCACCTGCTGAAAGTGCGCGATGAGTTCGTCCGGCCCGGGCATGGCGTAGTAGGGCGGTGACAGCAGCACCGCGCGGTAGCCGAGGTCCTGCGCGCGCTCGGCGTGGGCAATCACGTCGCGGGTGGAACCGGCGTTGGCGCCGGCCACCAGAAGTTCACCGTCGTTTGCAAAGTCGGCGACAAACTCCAGCACCGCCGCGCGCTCGTCAAAGCTCAGCGCGGTGTACTCGCCGGTGGAGCCGCACGGCACCCAGCCGCTGACGCCGGCGGCGCGCAGGTGCGCCAGCAGTTTTTCAAAGGATGCAAAATCTATGTTGCCGGCCTGGTCAAAAGGCGTGACCAGCGCGGGCAGGATGCCTTTAAGTTTCATCGGGTCCTCCGTTGGTGATGGTTTGCGGCGAATCGCTACTTGCGCCGGAACGGCTGGGTCAGAAGCGATTTCAGTTTCAACTCTTGCGGCGAGGGGAATTCATTGAGGCCCAGTTTCATGGCCAGGTGGCCGTCGCCGGGCTGCGCGGTGTAGGTGCGGAACAGGCGGTCCCAGCACGACAAATTAAAACCGTAGTTGCTGTCGGTCTCGGCGCGCCGCACCGAGTGGTGCACGCGGTGCATGTCGGGGGTGACGATGATGCGGCGCAACAGGCGGTCGGCGGCCGGCGGCAGGTTGATGTTGGCGTGGTTGAACATGGACGTGGCGTTGAGCACGATTTCAAACAGCAGCACCGCCTCCGGCGGCGCGCCGATGACGAGAATCGCGGCCAGTTTAACCGCCATGGAAAACAAAATCTCCAGCGGGTGGAAGCGCACCCCGGAACTGACATCCAATTCCAGGTCGGTGTGGTGCATTCGGTGAATGCGCCACAGCAGCGGCGACTTGTGCAACAGCACGTGCTGGGCGTAAATCACCAAATCCAGCAGCGCCACGCCAAGGACGGCCGCCGGCCACAGCGGTACGTCAACCGCGTTGAACAAACCCCAGCCGTTGTTCTGCACCCACAGCGCAAAGGCCGCCGCCCCGGCCGGCAGCGCCAGAAACAGCAGCGCGGTGTCCAGCGCGGCGATGCCGAAGTTGGCCGGCCAGCGCTGCGCGCGCGGAATGTCACGCCGCCGGCGCGGCGCCAGCGTTTCCCACAGCGCCATCACCGCCAGCACGCCGAGGAACAGCGCCAGCCGCAGCGCGGCTTCCAGGCTCAGCCCGAACATGGCAGCGCAAACAGCGCGCCGAGGCGCGGCAGGGAATCACGGATGCCGGCCAGCCGCAGGCAGTGCCAGGCCATGGCGTGGTTGCTGGTGGTCACCGGTTTGGCGGCCGCCTGCTCCAGTTGCGGCACGGCGGCGGCGGCGCGCAGGTTGGTGCATGAGACAAAAACCGCGTCCACCCCGGGCGCCCGCGCCATGGCGGCGGCGGCGCGGCGGATGTCGGCCGGGCGGATGCGCGCGGCGTTGCGGTCGTCCTCTTCGTGAAACGACCCCAGCGCGGCGACGGTAAAGCCGCGCCCGGCAAAGTGGCGGGCGAGGGCGTCATTAATGTCGTCGCGGTAGGGGGTGAGCACGCCGATGCACTTTGCGCCGAGGGCGGCAAGGGCCGCGGCGGCGGCGCCGAGGGGCGTGGTGCATTGCGCGGCCGGGCGTGATTTTCTGATTTGTGCAAACACCGCCGCCTCGCCCATCACCAGACTCGCCGAGGTGCAGCCGTAGGCCACCACGTCCAAATCCACGCCGGGCAGAATTAAGTCCACCGCCTCGGCGATGCCGGGCTCCATGGCTTTGAGGTTGGCCGGCGTCACCTGGTTGGCGGCGGCGATGCGGCTGTGGAAGACGCCGATGCCGGGCAGGTCGAGCAATGCGCGAAACTCATGCTCCAGCGTCTGGTCGGTGGCCAGCGACACCACGCCGATGGCGGCGCGCGATGCGATGCCGGCGTCCAGCCGGTGGGGAACGGCGGCCGCGCCGCTTTTGTTATTCTTGCTCACGCGATTATCATACCAGCGGAATCATGGGCGGAAATGTGTTTGACCTCAGCGGCAAAACCGCGCTGGTGACCGGCGCCTCCGACGGCATCGGCGCGCACTTTGCACGGCTCTTGGCGAAGAATGGCGCCCGCGTGGCGCTGACTGCAAGGCGCGCGGAGCGGCTGCACAAAATAGCCGGTGACATCAACCGCCAAGGCGGTGAGGCCGCGGCGGCGGTGATGGACGTGTGCGATGCGGCGAGTGTGGAAGATGCCGTCGCCGGTCTGTGGACCGACCTCGGCAGGGTGGATGTGCTGGTCAACAACGCCGGAATCGCGGCCGGCGGCATGGCGGTGGGCGTGGCCGAGGCGGAATGGGATGCGGTGGTGGACACCAATCTGAAAGGCGCGTTCTTAGTGGCGCAGAACATGGCGCGGCGGCTGGCGGCGGCCGGCGGCGGCGGCAGTTTCGTGAACATCACCTCCATTCTCGGCGAGCGCGCGGCCGGCAACGTGGCCGCCTACGCCGCATCCAAGGCGGCGCTGGCGCATCTGACGCGGGTGCTGGCGCTGGAGTGGGCGCGGCACGGCATTCGCGTGAACGCCATCGCGCCGGGCTATATCGGCACCGCCATGAACCGGCAATTTTTCGCCACCGAGGCCGGCCGCAACACCATAAAAAAAATCCCGCAACGCCGCATCGGCGAGCCGCGGGATTTGGATGGCGCGCTGCTGCTGCTGGCCTCGGACGCGTCCTCCTACATGACCGGCAGCACCATCGTGGTGGACGGCGGGCACCTGCAGTCGTCGCTGTAAACCGCCGGCGCCGCCCTCACCCTCACAGCACGGTCAGGTCGCCCATGCGCGCCTGCATCCCGGCGCGCTCGGCATCGCCCAGGGGAATCAGGCCGCGGTCGGCCAGGTAGCCGTCCTCGCCGCCGGCGCGCTCGCCCAGGAACTCGCCGATGAACTCGGCCATGCCGGGGATGACGCCGATGTGGTCTTTTTTGACATACACGAACAGCGCGCGCGACACCGGGTAGGAGCCGTCGGCGATGCTGTCAAACCGCGGCGCGACTCCATCCACCGCGATGCCCTTGATGACATCGCGGTTCTGGTCGAGAAAACCGAAGCCAAAGATGCCGAGGGCGCGCGGGTTGGCGGCCAGTTTTTGCACGATTAGATTATCGTTCTCGCCGGCGTCCACATATGCGCCGTCCTCGCGCATGGTGTGGCAGATGGTTTTGTAGCGCGCCTGGTCGCTTTGCCTCAGCGCCTTAATTTGCGGGAATGACCGGCAGCCGCCCTCCATGGCCAGTTCCACGAAAGCGTCGCGGGTGCCGGAAGTGGGCGGCGGTCCGAGCACCTCAATGGGCATGTCCGGCAGGCCGGCGCGCACATCGTTCCAGGTGCGGCTGGGGTTGGCGATAATTTCGCCGCCGGCCGGCACCTCTTTGGCCAGCGCCATGAACACATCGCGCAGGCTGAGCCCAAAATCCGGCGCATTGCCGCCGTTGGCGATGACGATGCCGTCGTAGCCGACCTTGATTTCAATCACCGCCGCACCGTTGGCGCCGCATTTTTCCACCTCGGACTGTTTGATGCGCCGTGAGGCGTTGCTCATATCCGGATGCCGCGGCCCGACGCCGGCGCAGAACAGTTTCAGCCCGCCGCCGGAGCCGGTGGACTCAATCTTCGGCGTCTTGAATCCGCTGTCGCGGCCGAAACGTTCGGCAACCACGGTGGCGAAAGGATACACCGTGGAGGAGCCGACGATGCTGATGTAGTCGCGCCCGGCCGCGCCGGCTTGCGCCGGGCACAGAATCAAGGCCGCGCCGAGCACCGCGGGCAAGATTTCTCTGGTGGGGGTTTTCAGGGCTTTTTCCTCCAGGGAAGTTGTGGTTTTTAAATGTTTCGGGGCGGCGCCGGGGGTGAGGGCGGCGG
>RKSH01000165.1 GCA_007570945.1 Gammaproteobacteria bacterium
CGGCCGGTGGGGATGTTGATGGCCGGCGGCGGCAGCGCCCGGGAGGTTGGTCTCAGCACCGTCGGCGGCGCCTTCGGCGGCGGCATCGCCGATGCGCTGGACGGGGCCACGGTTGCGCTGTTTGACCAACTCAATGCGCCGTTTTTCACCACCGCCGGACGGTGGCTGCACCGGCCCGGCGGCCGCGGCGGCGCCCTCGGCGGCGGTACCGCCGCCAGCGGTGACGGCCATGCCACGTTCACCCTGGCCGCCGCCGATGACTGGCTGCAGCATGCCCGGTTCACCGTGGACAACGGTGACTCCGGGTGGTGGACCGGCTGGAACGGGGTGGAAAACGGCGCCCCGTGGCTGGACCTTGTCGGCGACGGCCCCGGCGGCGGCTTTGCCGGCGGCGGATTCGCCGTCGCCGTCCAGCATGGCGCGCCGCTGGCCGACGGCCGCCCGGTGGACTCCGCCTGGCGCAACGGCACCGCCGTCACCCTGCACTGGCGCGCGCTGCGGCTCGGTCTGCTGCGCGAGGCCGAGGGCGTGCTCGGCGCCCGCCCCGGCGGCGCCATGGGCCGCGCCAACGCCACCACCGCCTTCGCCGGCGCCGGCTGGAACTGGCGCCTGGGCCGCTGGCACGGCGCCGCCGCCGCCCACCTCGGCGCCACCAGCCCGCAAACCACCCCCGGCCTGCTGCAAAATGTCAGCCGCCTGACCAGCGACGCCTACACCCTCACCGCCGCCCGCCGGGGCCTTTTTCAATCCGCCGACACCCTCACCCTCAGTCTCGCCCAGCCGCTGCGGGTGCGCGCCGGCCGCGCAACTTTCCGCCTGCCCGCCGGCCGCACCCGCTACGGCGAGACGATTTACCAAACCCACGACGTCAACCTCAAACCCGCCGGCCGGGCGGTGGAACTCAAAGCCGCCTGGCGCGGCCGGCTCGGCGACCGCAACGGCGTCGACCTCACCCTCACCGCCACCCGCCAGCCGAACCACGACGCCACCGCCGCACTTGGCCGGGAGGCGTGGGTGGGGTTTTGGGGGCGGTTTTAATACGCAGAAAACAGCGCAAAAAGGGAGTTTTACAAATCAAAGGCGTGGAGTTCCCCCTCGGCCGCCGCCGGGGGCTGTGCTACACTCGGCGGCGTATTGTTTTCGGAGGGCAAAATCATGGTTTCTCTTTTACTGCGCACTCTGGTTCTGGGGCTGGCGCTGGCCGGGGCGGCGGCGCACGGGCAGACTCAGGGTGGCGCCGCCGACGCCGCCGACGCCCTCAAAACCTCGGTCGGCGTGCTGGGCCGGGCCGGCAGTTCCCTGGCCAAGGATTTAATTCAGGGGCGGGTTGACGGCGGCGGCGGCGATTCGGCGGCGTTGCACGCCGCCGCGGCCGGCTCCTGGGCGGCCGGCCCCGCTTTCAACGCCGGCCACCGCGGCAACGGTTACACAGTCGACGCCTGGACCGCCGCCGCCACCCTCGACTTCAGCGGCCGGCAGACGGCGGGCGGCGACTTCCGCTACGGCGGGCGGCTCAACACCCTGCACATCGGCGCCGACCGTCCGCGCGGGCCGCACAGCCTGGCCGGCCTCAGCGTCGCCCACACTTTCGGCGACTCGAACGGCGCCGGTGAGGACCTTGAGCTTGAGACCCGCATGACCGGCCTCCACCCCTACTATGCCCGCTGGCTCAGCCCCAGACTGTATCTGTGGACCGCCGCCGGCCTCAGCCGCGGCACCGCCAAGGTCACCGAAACCGTCACCGCCATGAACGCCTCCACAACCCGGCGCGCCAGTTCCAGCCTCCGCGGCACCATGGCCGGCGGCGGCGTCAACGGCCGCATGCAGTGGAGCGACGCCGTGGACATCGGCCTGCGCGCCTCGCTGGTGTACACCAAGGGCCGGCTAAGCGGGGCGACATATGACGACGGCGCGACGCCGCTTCCCACGTCGGATGCGGCAACTTTGCGCCTGGACAGCGAGTGGGAGGTGGGCCGCCACATCACCACCAACAAGGGCGCGGTGCGGCCGTTCCTCACCGCCGGTTTTCGGCAGGACTACCGCGACGCCGACGGCGATGCGGCGTGGAACCTGGGCAGCGGCGCCGAATTCAGCGGCGCGGACGGCCTGGTCATTCGCGTGCAGGGCAAAAACCAGGTGAGCACCAGCAGCACCGACCACCGCGAAAACAGCCTGAGCGCGGAGGTGCGCTGGGCGTGGACCCTGGGCCGCCTCGGCCTCGCACCCTACACCACGTTAAACATGAACCACGCCGACCGCGACTGGATCGGCGGCGTGCGCATGGCGGTTGCGGGCACCGGACTGCGGCTGGGCTTTGAGGCCGGGGTGGACGCCGACGGCGCCGACTACGGGAACCTGCTCAGCGGCGAGTGGCGGTTCTGAGCCGACCCCGGGGCGACCGCGCCGGATATGTTATCCCCCAAAAACGGCGCCCGCAAAACGCAGGGCGGCAGTGAGCGCGTCTACTACGACGGCTACTGGATTCGCTGCTACCACCCGCCGGCCGAAAGCATGGAGGCGCGCAAGCAGTTAATCGACACCCTCAACCGCCGCACTTTTCACCACACCGAGCGCGGCATCAACACGCCCGGCGGCAAACTGAACGAGGCCCGCGCCGCCTACCAAAACGAGAGCGACCCGCAGCGCAAGCGGGTGAACGCGGCCATGCTGGCCGGCGCCCTGTTCAACCGCGCCACCGATATTTTTCACTCGCTGGTGGAGTTGTCGGCCCGGGGGGTGGCGGTGCATGCCGACAACGCGCTGATGCGCGAGTGCGGCGAATACCTGCGCGAGGCGCTGGAACTCGGCGGGCAGGTCAAGCACTACAGCGGCCAAGCCGGCATCGACGAGTTGTGGGGCGAGCCGTTCAAGGCCTTTTCCCTGCCCCTCGCCGATTTCTACCACAGCCGCTACATCAAAATCGCCAAGAGCATGAGGAACATCGACCAGGTCGCCGCCGCCCTCACCGACTTTTTCGCCGGCAACCCGGACTACCGCGGCCTGCCGGCGCGCGTCAAAAGATACGCCGCCGCGGCCAAAAAAGAATGCGAAATCATGAAAACCGACCCGGATATTTTCCGGGTATGGCCGGAATTCGTCGCCGCCGGCGAACAACTGGAAAACTTCCGCCCGAAAAACGAACCCCAGGACGCCGCCGGAAAATTGCGCCGCGTGGAGGAACTGCGGCTAATTCGGGAGGGCAAGGACTTAATCAATTACGTGGCCGACGCCAGGGTGCCCATGCCGCAAAACAGCGGGCTGTTTTTTGAGTTTATGGAGCGGGCGCAACGGGCTTAGCGGCGAACGTATTTCTCCTTAATTACTGACTCATACATATCAATCACGCGGTCAGCAAGCGTCGCGAAATCTTTTGACAAGTTTTTGTTGCGCGGCGGCTCACCGATGAACAGGCGGACAATGTGGACAATTTTCATTTCGTCCTTGACAAGACGCACTGCTTCACCGTAGTCCATATCACCGCTGATGAGGATTATCTTGTCGCAGTTTTTCTGATGCCTCATCATGCCAACGGCGAGCGCGACGTCCACACCTTTTTCGGTGAGAAATCTTTCGTTGAACGGATCCACTTTAATGAGGCCGCGACGGACCATTTCTATTTGCGGAAAATCCCGCGAGAGATGGTCATAAAAATCCAGTTGTTTCCGGTATTTTTTACTGGCCTGGTCCCACCACTTGAGGGCATCCTTTTCCCTAGATTCGACATGCGCATCCATTTCCTTTTTGGACAGGCCAGGGCGCTCCCTGAGGGCAACGCGACGTGCGCTGATTTCGTCTATGCGAGGACGGTTAATCCTCTCGGCTTGATACCAATAGGCGCGAATCAATTGATCCTTGGCTTCCAAGCAAGAATCAAAGAAATTTCCCCAGTGAACCTGTCCCACCTTAAGTTCCATTCTCTTCAAAGAATAAAACAGGTTCTGACCGTCAACAAAGATTAAAGTTTTCAATCGTTTTCTCCTTTTGGAAAGGGTTTAAAAAGGGGCGCTCCGATGGAGCGCCCCACGGATAACAAATCAAAGGGCACCTCATCGGGGCGCCCCGCAGATTCTCCCAGCCAAAACCCAAAGAGTCTCAACTGATACGCCCCATTGTCCGCCACCCCACGCTCCCTGTCAACCTAAATACACAAAAAAAATTTAAAAATCCCATATCGCCCAAACTCCTATTTTACAAGGAAATTTACCCGCCGCCGCCACTCCTTTATACTCTTCCCATGCCCAACCCCCGCTTCCCCCTCATCCTCGCCGCCGGTTGTGTGGTGATTTTTCTTGCCTTCGGCATTCGTTCCGGCTTCGGGTTGTTTTTGCAGCCGGTCAGCGACACTTTCGGCTGGGGGCGGGAGGTTTTTGCGTTTGCCATCGCGCTGCAGAATTTAATGTGGGGCGTGACCCAGCCCATCGCCGGCGGCATTGCCGACCGTTACGGCTCCGGGCGGGTGATTGCCGCGGGCGGCGTGCTGTATCTGCTCGGGTTGGCACTGATGTCGCAGGTAGCAAGCCCGTCGCTGCTGCACTTGTCGGCCGGCGTGCTCATCGGCATCGCGCTCTCCGGCACCGCCTTTGCCGTGGTGTTGGCCGCCATCGCCCGCGCCGCGCCGGAGTCCCGGCGTTCCTGGGCCCTCGGCATCGGCACCGCCGCCGGCTCTTTCGGCCAGTTCACCCTGGCCCCGCTGGGGCAGGGATTTTTGTCGGCCTACGGCTGGGAGACCGCACTGCTGCTGCTGGCCCTGACCTCGGCCGCCATGGTGCCGCTGGCGCGCGCGTTGCGCGGCCGCGCCGGGGCGCCGGCGCGGCCGCAGTCGCCGCGCGAGGCCATTGCCGAGGCGTCGCGCAACCGCAGTTACTGGTTTCTGGTGGGCGGTTTTTTTGTCTGCGGTTTTCATGTCGCGTTCATCGCCACCCACTTGCCGGCCTACCTCACCGACGCCGGCCTCAGCGCCGGCACCGGCGCCTGGGCCATCGGCCTCATCGGCTTTTTCAACATCATCGGTTCCTACAGCGCCGGCGTTCTTGGCGACAAACTGCCGAAGCGGTTCCTGCTGAGCGGCATCTACTTCTCCCGCGCCGCGGTCATGCTGCTGTACATTTCGTTCCCGCCGTCCACCGCCGGCACCCTGCTGTTCGCCGCGGCCATGGGCGTGCTGTGGCTGTCCACGGTGCCCCTCACCTCCGGCATCGTCGGCCAGGTGTTCGGCCCGCAATACCTCGGCATGCTGTTCGGCTTTGTCTTCTTCAGCCACCAGGTGGGCAGTTTCCTCGGCGTGTGGCTGGGCGGGCTGCTGTTCGACGCCAGCGGCTCCTACATGGCGGTGTGGTGGGGCTCGGTGGCGCTGGGCGTGCTGTCGGCGCTGGTGCACCTGCCCATCCGAGAGGCGCCGCTGGTGCGGGCGGAGGCGAGGCCGTGAGTCGGCACCACCAACCCGAGTCCGGCATGGCGGCGCGGGTGCGGGCGCTGGAGGAGTCGCTGACCGCCAAGGGCCTGGTGGACCCGGCCGCGCTGGATGCGTTAGTGGAGTTGTATGAGCACAAAATCGGCCCGCGCAACGGCGCCCGGGTGGTGGCGCGCGCCTGGTGCGACCCGCGTTTTCGTGCCCGCCTGCGCGAAGATGCCGGCGCCGCCTGCGCCGCCGAGTTCAACTTCGGCGGCCGCCAGGGCGAGGACCTGGCGCTGCTGGAGAACACGCCGCAGGTGCACAACATGGTGGTGTGCACCCTGTGCTCCTGCTATCCGTGGCCGCTGCTCGGCCTGCCGCCGGTGTGGTACAAATCGGCGCCCTACCGCGCCCGGGCGGTGCGCGAGCCGCGCGCGGTGTTGGCCGAGTTCGGCCTCACCCTTGCGCCGCGGGTGGAGGTGCGGGTGTGGGACAGCACCGCCGAGTTGCGCTACCTGGTGCTGCCCATGCGCCCGCCCGAAAGCGCCGGGCTGGACGAGGAATCGCTGGCGCGCTGGGTGACCCGCGATTCCATGATCGGCGTCGGTCTGCCGCGCGCACCGGCGCCCTCATCGCCATGACCGGCCCCCACGACTGCGGCGGCCGGCGCGGCGAAGGCGCGGTGCGGACGGAGAAAAACGAGCCGGTGTTTCACCACCCGTGGGAGCGGCGGGTGTTTGCGCTGACTTTGGCCATGGGTTTTCACGGCCGCTGGAATCTGGACATGTCGCGCCACGCCCGCGAGCGCATGCCGGGGTACCGCGCGGCGAGTTATTACGCAATCTGGCTGCACGGCCTGGAAACGCTGCTGGAAGAGCGCGGAGTGCTGGCACAGGCCGGCGAGTTGCGCGCGCTCAGCGCGGCCGAGGCGACGGCGGTGATTGCGGCCGGCGCATCGGCGCGCGCGGTTGCGGACCGGGCGGCGGCGTTCACCGCCGGCGATGCGGTGCGGGTGAGGCATGTGGACACCGCCGGCCACACCCGCGCGCCGCGCTACCTGCACGGCCGGCGCGGCGTGGTGGCGCGCGGCCACGGCGTGTTCGTGTTCCCGGACAGCAACGCCCACGGCCGCGGCCCTGACCCGCAACACTTGTACAGCGTCCGTTTTTCGGCGGGTGAATTATGGGGCGGCGAAGACGGCGGCCGCGACTTTGTGTACGCCGACCTTTTCGAAAACCACCTCGGCGCGGAAACCAAAAATGACGGTTGAGCCCCCCGAAACGCCGCCTTTCGCCGAGCCGTGGCAAGCGCGCGCTTTCGCCATCGCCGTCCGTCTGGCGGAACAGGGGCATTTCACCTGGCCCGAGTTCAGCGCGCGATTGGCCGAGGCGGTGCGGCGGTTCCCCGAGGAAAGTTACCACCGCCAGTGGCTGCGCGCGCTGGAAAAAATCACCGCGCAAAAAGGAATCGGCTAAGGCGGCCGGCGGCGCCCCCATGGCCTTGTTTTTTCTGCGCCACGGCCAGACCGACTGGAACCTCCAGCGCCGCTGGCAGTCGCGAAATGACGTGCCGCTGAACGCCGCCGGCGTTGCCGATGCCGGGCGCGTCGCGCAGGCCTTGGCGGCGCGCGGCGACGTTTTTGCCGCGTGTTATGCATCGCCGCTGTCGCGCGCGCTGGCGACGGCGCGCACGGTGGCGGCAAGGGTGAGGGTGGCGGTGACGGTGGCGCCGGCCCTCACCGAGATTGCGCTCGGCGAATACGAGGGCCGGCGCGAAAGCGATTTGCGCGATGAGTTGGGCGCGGTCTACGATGAGTGGCGCGCCGCGATGTTCACCGTCGCTCCCCCCGGCGGTGAGAGTCTGCGGCAGGCGCGGACGCGGGTGCGCGGCGCATTGGCCGCCGCCGCCGTCCAGGCACGAAAAAAAAACGTGCTGATTGTCGCCCACCTGGGAATCAACGTGGCGATGAAATCCGAACTCAGTGGCGACCGCGACCCGGCGGTTTTGCAAGGCTTTCGCCAGGCCAACGACGAAGTGGACATCTGGTGCGCGCGGCGCAACCAGCGGCTGGAGCAATTTCGCGCGCGCTGACAGCATGAAAAAACTCGCCTACCACCCGCCGGCCGCGGTGGCCAAACTAAAGCGCGCCGACCCGCAACTGGCGGCGCTCATCGCGCGCGTGGGAAAGTTTTCCCTGGCGCCGCGGCCGGCGGTGACGCCGTTTGATTCGCTGCTGCAGGCCATCGTCTACCAGCAGTTGTCGGGCCGCGCCGCGGCGGCGATTCATGCGCGGCTGCGGGCGCTGTATCCGCGCAACCGGCCGCTGCCGCAACATGTGGCGGCAACCGCCGACGGTGACCTGCGCGCCGCCGGCCTGTCATGGGCGAAAGTGGCGGCGGTCAAGGACCTGGCGCAAAAAACCCTGGCCGGCACGGTGCCGTCCAACCGCCGGCTGCGCGGCATGGACGACGAGGAGATTATTCAGCGCCTGTGCGAAGTGCGCGGCGTCGGCCGGTGGACGGTGGAAATGCTGCTGATTTTTCACCAGGGCCGGCCGGATGTTCTGCCGCTGGACGACCTCGGCATCCGCAAGGGTTTCAAGTACGCCTTCAACCTGCGCAAAGCGCCCGACGCCAAACGTCTCGGCGCGCACGGCGAGCGGTGGCGGCCGTACCGCTCGGTGGCGAGTTGGTATTTGTGGCGCGCGGTGGATTTGCACGAGGGCCCGCGCAACCGCCCGGACTAAACCGTCCACACCCTCACCGGCCGGCTTTGCCCGCGCACGGTGATTTCGCCCACCGCCCTCAATTCAAGTTTAAGCAGCGCCGCGGTGGCATCGGAAATTAAAACCCGCGTGCCGTGCCGCTTGTTCATCTGTTCAAGGCGCGCGGCCAGGTTGACCGCGTCGCCGTGCACGGTGTACGACAGGCGCCCGCTGGCGCCCACCGGCCCGGCCACCACGTTGCCGGTGGCGATGCCGATGCGGTTGCCCACCGCATGGCCGCCGAAAGTCTGTTCGTCGGCGGCGGCAATCATTTCCACGGCCGCGCCGAGCGCGTGTTCGGCGTGGGCCGGGTCGGTGATGGGAACGTTAAACGTGGCCAACAGGGCGTCACCCTGAAACTGGGTGATGATGCCGCGGTGCCGCTCCAGAATCGCCGCCATGGCCGAGAAGTAGGCGTTCAGCACCTCCACGATTCCCTTGGCGCCCAGGGCCTCGGTGAGGTTGGTGAAGCCGGCCACATCGGCGAACAGCACCGTGGCCGCGGCCGCGCGCGGCTCCATTTGCCCGCCGCCGTGAATCAAATCGGCGGCCACCGCCGCCGGCACATAGCGGCCCAGGGTGTTGCGAATCACCTCGCGCTCGCGCAGGCCGTCCACCATGGCGTTGAAGGCATGCGCGGCGGCGTCCAACTCGCGCACCCGGCTGGGCGGCATGCGCGGCACCTGCCGAAGCTCGCCGCGCTGCACCTGGGCCGCGGCTTTGGCAAAACGCTGGGTGGGCCGCGCGATGCGCCGCCCGGCCCACACCGCCAGCAGCACCGCCAGCAGAAAAACCGCGCCGCTGACAATGGCGGTGCGCGCCAAGATGGCAAACGGATTGTCGGCATCCAGTTGCAGATAGTAGCCGACCGTCCACGGCACCTCGCCGTAGTCACCGAGGCGGCGCAGCAAAAACAGGGTGAAGTCGACCTCGTCGTCGTCGGGCAGGCCGCGCACCTCGGTGCGCCGTGATGAGCCGACCCAGGTTTCATCCTCGGCCTCGTCGATGCGGCTTAGCAACGGGTCGCCGAGCTCAGATAAAAACGGCAGCGGGTTTTCGCCGGCCTCGCCGCCGCGCGCGCCGAATTGTTCGCGCAGCAACGGATGGGCGAGGACGCGGTCGCCGCCGTACAGCACAAACGGCGTCACATTGGCGCCGCCGCCTTCGCGCCAGGCGGCGTCCTCGCGGATCAGCGACAGTTCGCGCGACAACTCGGTGATGGGCACCAGTTGCGTCATCACGCCGACAAATTCACCGCCGCGCCGGAGCGGCGTGGTGTAAATCACCGCGCGCTCGGCCGCGGCATCAAAACGGTCGCGCTGCGCCCACACCGGCGAGGTCCATTGCGCGCTTTCCTGCCCGGCGACCCGGGCAATCCAGCCGGCGTATTCGCCGCCATCGCCCCACCGCCGCCAATCCTCGCGCAGCACATCAATGCGGTCGGGGCGGTAAATGCGCGCCGCGCCGCCGGGGTAAAACATGGCGATGCCGGACACCGACGGCGTGACCGCCAGCGCGCCGTGCACAAAAGCATCGGTGGCGGCGTTGTCTTCGGCGTCGGCGTTGTCGCCAATCACGCGCGCGGCGATGCGCCGGCCCTGCTCCGGCACCGGCGCCAGCCGCGCGGCGATGCGCGCCTCCATGTCGTCGATGCCGGCGTCCACCTGGCTCAGCAGCAGCGCGCGGGTGCTGACGGTGGCGGTGGACAGGCCGAGGTACAGGGTGACGCCGGTGGCCACCGAGGTGAGGCCGCCGAGTCCAAGGATGGCCGCGGCGGCTATGGACAGCCGGAACTTGCCACGGCGGCCGCGGGCGGTGGTTTGGACCTCGGAAATGGTGGTTGCACCGTCCACAACGGTGGTTGCACCTTCGGAACCGGTGGTTTCAACGTCCGGGACAGTGGTTTCGCCTCCGGAAACGGTGGTTGCACCATCCACACCGGCGTCCAGCGCGCGCTGCATTAAAAGCGTGTCCAGGTTGCGGCCGTGTTTGCGCCCCACTTGGCTGAGGGTGCCGACTTCGGTGAAGCCGTGCTTGCGGTGCAGGCGGCGCGATGGCGGGTCGCGGTCGGCGTCCAACGTGATGATGGCGATCATGCGGCGGAAGTTTTTTTGCGCGGCGGCCTTGATGAGCGCGCCGAGCAGCGCATCGGCGACGCCGCGGCGGCGCATGGCGGCCGCGGTGTACACCGAATCCTCCACGGTGGAACGATACGCCGGCCGGGCGCGCCACGGGCCGGCGTACGCGTAGCCCACAACCTCGGCGTCCACCTCGGCGACCAGGTACGGGTAGCCGGCTTTGACAAGTTCGCGGCGGCGCGCGCGCATGGCCTCGGCATCGGGCGGCTGCAGTTCAAAACTTGCCGTGCCGTGCCGCACCTCAAGGGCGTAAATCGCGCACACGGCGTCCATGTCGGCATCGGTGGCGGGGCGGATGTGCATGGCGGCGGTGAAAGGTGGGGTTATTGTAACCGCCGCGACTCGGCGAGGGACGGGTCGTCAATGAACGGATTGCGCGCGCCCTGCAGTTGCGCGATTAAGTCATTGCGGCGGCGTTCCTCGGCGTCGGGCGGGTGGCGGCGGTTCCACTGCCGCAGAATGCGCAGGTGGCGCGGGAAGATGGGAAAACCGTAGCGCGAGGCGGTGTAAAAAACCGCCCGCGCAATTTTGCCGCGCGCGGCAGGACGCGGTTCCACGATGCGGGCCTCGGCGTCCACCTCAAAATCGCAGCGGCGGAAAAGAATCCGCCGCTCGCCCCGCACCATGCCGAAAGCCATGGCGGCGCGCGCCCGGTTGACCGCGGCCAGGGCCGGGTAAAGGTTGTGCAAGTCGCCGGCGACGCGCCGGAACATTGCGCTTTTTTGGCGGCAGGCCTTGCGCCCGCCGCAGTCCAGCGCCCGCGCCGCCCAGGCCAGGGCAAAAACATGCTCCATATGAAAACGCCGCGCCGGGCCGGTGAAGCGCGCGCCGCAATACAAAGTCTCGCCGCCGCCGGCGTACAAATGCCGCCAAAACAGAGCGCGCACGGCGAAGTATTCGGCGTCAGCCGCGGCCGCCGGCGGCACGCCGGCAAAAATCGCGGCGCACAAAAAACAGCGACACAGCCGCGCCGTCACCGCGGCAGCAGGCGCATAAAAAACGGCAACCAGGCGAGCAGCAGAATCAAAAGCGCGGCGCAGTTGGCGGCCATGAGAAAACGGTGGCGGCGTTCGTTTTCCCGGCCGAGGGGCTCGTTTTTTTTCACCCAGCACATGGTGATGTCCAGCGGCAGGGTGAAGAAAAAAACCGGCATCAGCGCCGGGATGACGGCGCTGAGAACCAGGGAATCGCTGTCCGCAAACGGCGCCGCCAGCGCCGCGCCCAGGGCCAGGCCGAGGTGGCACCAGCGCAGAAAATTAATTTGCCGCAACGGCATGGCGGAGCGGCGCGCTTTATTCGCCGAGGCCGCGGCGGTAGGCCAGCACCTCCTCGCACAAGTCGCGGTCGGTGGACAGGCGGTTCCACAGGCCCTGGCTGATAAGCGACCAGCCGCTGGTGACCACGGCGACGCCGAGGTTGGCGGTGGTGCTGAGCAGGTTCTTGGGGCTGGTCACCAGGCGCGGGTCGAGGATGGTGCCGCCGATTTTAATTAAGTCGGCGGCCAGGCCGGTACTAAGGCCGAAGCCGGTGTGGGCCTTGGTTTTGACGCGGATGTCCAGGGTTTCGTCGCGCAGGTTCACCTCGCCGTCGCCGCTGATGGTGACGCGGTCGGTGCGCATGGCGATGCTTTTGTCGGCGCGCGCCACGCCGCCGCCGATGTCAAAGCGCATCACCGCGCACTCCACATTGGAGCGGCGGCGTTTGACCGGGATGACCAGGTCGGCGATTTGGGTGAGGATGTCGGCGCCGAACAGGTGCAGCAGGCCGGTGGCCACGCGCGCGTCGGTGACGCTGAAATAAAACCGGCCGTCGGCGCGCGCGGCGATGCCGGCCACCGAGCGGCCGCGGCCGCTGATGCGCAAGTCAAAGTCGGTTTTGCTGTCCGGGTTTTCAGCGGCGCCGGCGCCGCCGTTGATGCTGCTGGATTGAATGCCGGCCGCGGTGGCCCGCAGTTTGACCAGCGGCGGCGCCCGCCGGCCGCGGTCGAAGTGGGCGTGCACTTCGGCGCTGACCGCCTTGCCGCCGATGGCGGCGCCAATCGGCGCCATGGTAATTTTTGCGCCGCCACTGCGCAGACGGGTGCGCGCGCGGTCAAACGCCACATCGCGCAGCACCAGTTTGTCCACCTTCACCTCCAGGTCCAGGTCGTTGTGCCGCAGGTTCTGCCACGGAATGACGCGGCGCGGGAAAAAAGTTTTGCCGTCGTCACCGCCGCGGCTCCATGATGCGCTGTTCAACTCGCGAATGTGCAGCCGCCCGCTGAGCGAACTTTTGGCGTTTCTTTTTTGCGGCCGGCGCAGGGTGAGGTCGCCGCGCACTTGGTTTTTGTCAAAGGACAGGGCGCTGTCTTTGATGCGAAGAACGCCCGGCATTTTTTCCATCTGCAGCCGCAACCGGGCGGGGTGGCCGGTGAACGGGCGCAGCATTTCGTACCGCGCAAGACTGTTCATGTTCGGCAGGCCGCCCGCGGCGCGCAAATTAAACAATGTGGGGTTTGCAATCCGCCGCACATCGCCGCTGATGCGCAGCACATACGGGCTCTTGCCGGCCTCCGCCTTGATGTCGAGCAGCGCCGGCGCGCCGTCGTCGTTCAGCGCCAGCCGGCCGCCGAGGGTGAACGGCCCCATCTTCGGCAGAATTTTCGCCTGCGGCAGCGGCAACGTGGTCAGGTGGTCGGCATTGAGCCGCAAGTTGAGATTCAACTTGGGCGACGCCGTGGTCAATGCACTCACCGTCCCGCGGACGCGGGCGCGGAAACCGGCGCCGCCCAGCCGCACATCCACCTCGCGCATGGCAAGGTCGGCGGCGCCGCCCAATATCATCCCCGAGGCGCGAACGGTTTTAACCGCCGGCCAATAGCCCGGCCAAACCGGAATTTCCCCGACCCGCGCCAGTTTGCCGTCAAAGCCGAGGCTAATGCCGCCCAAGTTGCGCAAGTCGCCGATGACGCCGTCCATGGACGCGGTGTTTTTTTTGTCCGCGGTCGCCGCCTCGGCGCGCAGGCGCAACGGCGCGCCCGCGGCGTCGCCGTCGCTGGTGAGTTTTGCATGCAGGGAAAATTTTCCGAAGCGGGGGACAAAGCCGGGCAGCAGTTTTTCAAGCGCGCCGCCCTGGTCGGTGGACAAATCGGCGTCCAGCGCAAAGTCCACGCCGGACCAGGTGACCAGGTCGCGGACTCTGCCGCGCAACTCGCCGCTGAAATATTCACTGCGCAAATTTGCGCGAATGTTTTCCAGCGACGACAGCGGCCCCCTTTCGCGCAACGCGGCCTCGCCGGAAAATGGCCCGGCCGGCAGCCGCGCGCCGAACAATTTGCCCACCGGCGCAATGTCCGGGAATTCGGCGCGCAGGGAAAGGTCCGATGCGCCGCCGCTCCACGCGCCGCCGTTCCACACATCGCGCATCTCGCCGCTGGCCGAAAGCTCACCGATGTCGCCGCGCACGTTTGCACGCGCCAGGCGGACGGTGTAGACGCCGCGGCCGCCGGTGAATGCCGCGCTTGCGCTGAGCGCGCCGTCGGCCGGGGCGGTTTCCTTGCCGCCGAGGAAAAGTTCGGCCACGCTGGGCACCGCGAGTTCCGCGCTGAGCTCCACCCGCCTCTCACTGAGAAGATTTTTCGCCGCGCCGCGCACCGTCAACGTGAGCAGGCCGGAGTGGGAATCCACCGTCACATCATCCACATGCAATTCATTTTGCGCGCCGTTTACGGTGAAGGCGATGTCGGCGCGCGCGTTTTTGCGGTGCTCCTCCTCATGCACGCCGCGAATCCACGCCGGCGCCCCGGCCAAGGAAAAAGCCGCGCCGAGGGACAGGTTGCTGAGCTCGGTTCTAAGGGCGAGGCCGTGCAGTGTTTGCGGGTCGCCGGTGGCGCCGGTGATGGTGAGCCGGGTGCCGCCGAGGTCGGCGCTGAGGTTGACGCGCCCGTCGCCGGCATTGAGACGGGCGCGGTCGGGCAGTGTGCCGCGCACCGTCAGCGCCGCGTCGCCGACATTGCCGAGGGCGGTCACTTGCATCGCGCCGCCCTCGGCCGCCGGCACGACGCGCAGGCTGCCGAGGTGCACGGTTCTCTCGCGGCCGCCGACGGTGACGATGAGCGCGCCGTCGCGCGCCCGGATTTTGTCCAGCGGCAAGGACCACCCGCCCCGCGTTCCCGATGCGGAGGCGGCCGCCGCCGCCGCAAGCTCGGTGCGCAACTCGGGCGCGGCGGCGGCGAGAAAAAAAACAACGCCGGCGCCGGAAAAAAGCGGCCGCAACTCGGCGCCCACCGCCAAATCTTCGGCGCGAAACGCAAACAATCCGCGCGCATCGCGCAGGCGCACGTTTTCGGCGCGCAGGGCCGGCGACAGCGACAGCGACAGCGACAGGTCGCCGTCAATGGCCAGTTCCGCCCCGCTTTGATGCCGCACCGCATCGGCGAGCAGTTGCTTGGCCCACCGGTCATCGAAAAATTCCAGCGCCACCGCCACCGCCGCCAGGGCCAGCAACGGCAAGGCGGCGATAAAAAGCAGCCATTTAAGAAAGCGAAACATCGGTTGAATGATAATACAGGATGGCGGTGAGGGTGAGGGCGGTTGACGAAAGGGGAGGTTGCCGTTTCTCCCACCCGTCACCCCCACAGCCCGTTGACCGCGCCCCCAGATTTTCCGCTACACTCCATCGCTCCCATCCGCCACGCTCCCGCAAAAGCCACCCCGCCATGAAACCAGCCGCCGGCAACCGCAACTTGCGCGCCGCGCGCGCGGCAAAGAACGACGAGTTCTACACCCAGCGCGCCGACATCGA
>RKSH01000209.1 GCA_007570945.1 Gammaproteobacteria bacterium
AACGACAAGCATGGCCTCACCACCAAGGGGCGGGTGGATGCCATTGCCAAGCAACTCAAACAAAAATATGGCGTCGAAACCCAAAAATATGACCGATTGCTTCCCGGTTCCATGGGGGACGCCCCTGGCGATTGGATGATGGGCATTCGCAGAAAAGAACGGTCTTACCTCTACAGATGGGACCCGGATGAGGGATTTAAACCGGTCGGTGAAGTTGTACAACTTGCGGTAGCGGCACAAGCCGTTTCAGATTACACGGGTTATGTGAAAGTGGATTTCCACTTCAAGAGCAATCCGCAGTGCGATGCAATCATCGAAAAAGCCGGGCAAGACGCTTTTTAACAAAGCGCACCCCCACCGCCGCCGGCCCCCACCGGCGGCGGTTATTTCATCGTCACCACAATATTCCCCACATGCCCTTTCTCCATAAACGCTTGTTGCGCGTCGCGAAGTTTTTCCAGGGGATAGGCCGCCGCAAGCAGCGGTTTGATTTCGCCGCGTTCAATGTAGCGCACCAAGTCGGCGAAGGCGCCGGGCGGGGGGACGGTGGCGCCGCTCAGGGTGAGGTCGTGGAGGTAGCAAGTGCGCAAGTCCAGTTCCACCATGGGCCCGGCGATGGCGCCGGCGCAGGTGTAACGCCCGCCGCGCGACAGCGCCGACAGCAACTGCGGAAACAACGCGCCGCCCACCACATCCGCCACCACCGTCACCGTCGCGAAGCCGGCGCCGCTGAGCGCGGCCTGCAAATCGCCGGGCGCGCGCGGCAGCACCGCGGCGGCGCCGATGGCGCGCACGGCCTCGGCCTTGTCGGCGCCGCACATGGCGATGGCGCGGGCGCCGCGGCGGTTGGCCAATTGAATCAACGCCGAGCCGACGCCGCCGGATGCGCCGGGGATTAACACCGCATCGCCGGTGGTGACGGCGGCGCGGTTCAGCATGTTCTCCGCCGTCACGCCTGATGTGGCGAAAGTGGCGAGTTCGGCATCGCTCAACGTGCTGTCCACGGTGTGCACATTGCGCGCGTCAACGCTCAGCCACTCGGCGTAGCCGCCGTCGCGTTCGCTGCCGAGGTAGCCGGTCTTGTTTAAGTTTTGCGGGTCGTTCCAGTCGCGCAGCCAGGCGTCCACCATCACCCGCCGGCCGCCGAGGTTTTTGTCCACGCCGCCGCCGACCGCCGCGACAACGCCCACCACATCGGCGCCCTGAATGCGCGGAAATTTAATTGGCGCGCTGCCCCAGGCCGCATCACCGGCCTCGCCCTCACCCTCGCCGGTGGCGTTGGTGACGCTTTTGGAATACCAACCGGTGCGCGTGTTGACGTCGGTGTTGTTCAAGCCGCATGCACTGATGCGAATTAAAACCTCACCCTCGCCGCACACCGGCGCCGGCCAGTCGGCGTGAAACTCAAGTTTGTCCAAGCCGCCGTGGCCGCTCAGCGCCACGGCGCGCATTGTTTTCGGCGGGTGGTTCATGTTTTTAACTCCGGGGTTTGTTGTTGGATGAATCATAAGCCGGCGCGGCCAGCACCGTCGCTTTCCTCGGCGCGCCCAGTATCACAACTTCCAGTTGCGCACCAGGGGCGGCGTGCTGCGGTTTGATGTAGGCGAAAGCCAAAAGTTGGTTCACGGCATGGCCGAAAGCGATGGAACTGACCGCGCCGATGCACTCGCCATCCGCCAACACCGCCTCGCCGCCGTGGCCGTCGCTGTCACCGTCGGCGTCCACCGCCAGGTAAACACAAGTCCAGCGCAACGGTTTTTGCGCTGCAGCCACCGTCGCGGCCCTGCCCACAAAATCGGGTTTGTCCAGATTAACGAAACGCATGACCCCGGCCTCCGGCAGCGTGACTTCATTGGTCAACTCGCCGGCGCCCTTGAACATTTTTTCCATGCGCATTGCATTCATGGCGAATGAACCGTAATCGGCCAGGCCGAATTGTTCGCCGGCCCGCCGCAACTCATCATACACCGCCGGCAAGGCATCGCGCGCACAGTGCAACTCCCAGCCCAACTCGCCGGCGTACGACATGCGCAGCGCGCGCACCGTTTGCCCGGCAAGTTTAATGTCGCGCGCGCCGAGCCAGGGAAAGCCGGCGTTGTCCAGCGGCGCCGGCGTGCATGCGCCGAGAATTTCCCGGGCGCGGGGACCGTTCAACGCCACGGCGCCGAGGTTGTCGGAAACGTTGATGGCCACCGCGCGCTCACCGCCGCGTTTGCGCTGCGCAAGGTGGTCGCACAAACGCCGTTCAAAAAACGCCGCGCAGGTGAAATAAAAAACCTCCGCCGACGGCCGCGCCAACGTGGTTTCCAACTCAATGCGGCCGCTCTCGTTCAACAGGTGGGTCAAAACAATGCGCCCGGCGGCCGGCAGGCGGTTGGGAATCAGGCGGTCCACAAAAGCCGCCGCGTCGGGCCCGGCGACCTCCACTTTGGCAAAGGCGGAAATGTCCATCACCCCGGCGCCCGCGCGCACCGCCCGCACTTCCGCCGCCACCAAATCGTGCCACGCGGCGCGGCGAAAAGAATAATGGTCGCGTTGCGCAACCCCGCCGCGGGCAAACCATCTTGGGCGTTCCCAGCCGTACACTTCCTCGTACACCGCGCCCCGCGCCTTCAATTTTTCATACAGCGCGCCCGGCTTCACCGGCCGCGCGGCCGGGCGATTGAAGTGCGGAAACGGAATCTCGTGGCGCAGCAGATAATCTTCTTTTGCTTTCGCCACTTGGTAAACGCGGCCGGCGAATGCGCCGAAGCGGCGCGGGTCAAACTCGCGCATGGAAATGTCGGCGGCGCCGTGCACCATCCACTGCGCCAGCGCGCGGCTTAAACCGGGGCCCCAACCGACGCCGATTTGGCAACCGCAGTTGAGCCAGTAGTTGCGCAGGCCGGGCGCCGGGCCCACCAGCGGGTTGCCGTCCGGCGGATGTGAAATGGCGCCGTGCACCACGCGCCGGATGCCGCGCTCGGCCAGCACCGGCATGCGCTCCATGGCGTTGCCAAGCCACGGCATGATGCGCTCGTAGTCGGCGGCGAAGAGTTCGTTCTCCGCCTCCCACGGACAACCGTCCAGCCACACCGGGTTGGGGTTTGCTTTTTCATAAATGCCGATGAGGCCGGCCTGCTGTTCCATGCGAATGTAGCCGGACACTTCCCGGTCGTCGCGCACCACCGGCAATTCTTTGTCCAGCGCGCCGAACTCGGGCACCGGCTCGGTGACCAGGTAATGGTGCGTCATGGAAACGGCCGGCAGGTCAAGCCCGCTCCACTCGCCAATCTGCCGCGCATGGGCGCCGCCGGCGTTGACCAAATGTTCGCAAACCACATCGCCGCGCTCAGTGCACACACGCCATTCGCCGTTGGATTCCAAACCAACGCCGGTCACGCGGCAGCGGCGGAAAATCTTCACCCCCAATTGCCGCGCGCCCTGGGCCAGGGCCAAAGTGGCGCCGGCCGGGTCCACATGGCCGTCGCCGGGCGTGTGCAATGCTTTGGTGACGCCGTGCAGTTGGTAAAACGGATGCAGTTCCCGAATGCGTTTGGGGTTTACAATTTCCATGGGCAAACCAAGCGCGCGGCCGATGCTGACGGTGTGGCGCAGCCAGTCCACATCGTCCTCGGTGTAGGCCAGTCGCAGCGAGCCGCAGCCGTGCCAGGTGAGCGACTGGCCGGTTTCTTTCTCCAGCGCGCCGGCATACAAACCGATGTTGTAGTCAACGCAGCGGGCAAGGGCGAAACTTGCCGTGGAGTGGGTGATTTGCCCGGCCGCGTGCCAGGTGGAGCCGGAGGTGAGTTCGGCTTTTTCTAAAAGCGCCACATCGCGCCAGCCCTCGTGCGCCAGATGGTAGGCCAGCGCGCAACCCATGATGCCGCCGCCGACCACCACCACGCGGGCGTGCTGCGGCGGTGTTTTAGGCTCAGGCGCGGATTTCATTGTCGGGACCGGCATGGTTAATGTAACATTGCCGCGCGCATTGTACGGCAGCCACCATGACCGACAAAAACACCGGGCCGGCGCGCGCCCTTGAACCGCGCTACTACACCGACCGGGAAATCTACCGCCGCGAATTGTCCACGCTGCTGGCGCGCACGTGGCAGTTCGCCGGCCATGTCTCGCAACTGCCGGACAGCGGTGACTACTTCACCGTCACCATCGCCGAGCAAAATTTATTCTGCATGCGCGGCGGTGACGGCCGGGTGCGCGCTTTTTACAACGTCTGCCAGCACCGCGCCCACGAACTTCTGCGCGGCAGCGGCAACTGCAGAGTCATCACATGCCCCTACCACGCCTGGTCGTACCGCTTGGACGGGCGTTTCCTGTCCGGGCCCAATGTCAAATCGGTGCCGGATTTTCCGCGCGGGGACATCCGCCTGACTGATGTGCGGATGGAAATTTTTTGCGGTTTTATTTTTGTGAATCTGGATCCGGACGCCGCGCCCATGGCCGAGTGGTTTCCCGGCGCGCAGGAGGAATTGCACGAATACGTGCCGGACATTGAACAACTGCAGCCGCTGTTGTGGCTGGAAATCCCGGAGCACTGCAACTGGAAAGTTTCGGTGGAAAATTATTCCGAGTGCTACCACTGCAGAATTAACCACCGCACTTTTTCCACCGGCGTGGTGCGGCCGGAAACCTACGACATCCAGCCGCACGGAAGATGCCTGCGCCACACTTCCGAGTGCCAGAATCTGGAACAACTGAGCTACCCGGTGGACCTCGCCGCCAACCCGCACGCCGGCAAATACTCCTCATGGTTTTTGTGGCCGGCTTTTTCGTTTCAGGTTTACCCTGGCAACCTGCTCAACACCTACCACTGGCGCCCGGCCGGCGTGGACCGGGTCACCGTGTGGCGCGGCTGGTTCACCAGCGGCGGCGGCGAGTCCAAAGTCGTCCGCGACCTGGCGGCGCAAGACCGCGCCACCACCGTGGCCGAGGACATCCGCCTGGTGGAATCGGTGCAGCGCGGCCTCAACAGCCGCGGCTACCGCCCCGGCGTCCTGGTCATCGACCCCGAAAGCGGCGTCAATTCCGAACACTCCCTGCGCGCCATGCACCAGTGGTTGCGCGAAGATTTGGGCTGACTTAAAACCTCCACTCCCCGCTGAGCAGGTTGGCGGTGTTGAGGCCGTCGTTTGCGATGAGGTTTATGCCAAGGTTCAGCCGCCCGGCGGTCTTGCGGGCGGTGAGGGTCAGACGATCCTCCCCGGCGCCGCTACCGGCAAGATGTTTGGACCCCTCCAAACGCAGGTTCAACGCCGGCCCGTGCCACTCCACCCCGCCGCCCAGGTCGCCGGCGATGCCGGTGTCGCCGTTTCTATCAGATGTTCCGCTGGTGAGGTCTCAAAATCCTCTCGTCACCGCGCTGGCCTCCGCGCGAATCACGCAAGCAAAAAGAAGCCCGGGCTATCTCCCCGGGCAAAGGTCCGGTCGTCAGGACTCCGCCCGTCTTTCCGATGGTTGGCGGCGTCCTGCCTGCGGCCGCTCGCCGCCTATGCGAGGAACCGGCAGAGCCCATCAAAGACCGACGGGCGCGCTTCCTTGCCGGTTATGTTGCGCGCCCTCGGTGGGCGTCGGGCGCCGCTTCCGTGCGACTTGCAACACCGCCTGACTTCCAGATGGCGAAATGGTAGGGGAGGCGGCCGGTTACTTTTGTGCGAAAACGCACAAAAAAGCGGTTATCGGCGACGGCAGGAACACCGCATCGCATGAAATGTCGGCGCGTCGATTATTTGGACTCCAGAGATTTCGGGTTGCGCAGACCCTTTTTCTCATCCGACTTCAACTTCCTTTCCACCTTCTTTACATCTTCGCCGGGCGGCAGGTTTTCCGGCCGGATGCCTCTTTCGAGCAGGGTGCTGCGCACGCTTTGGTTGTTGGTGATGTGCTCGCCGGAGATTTCCCGCTCGGTTTGCATGCGGTTGGCTTTGGCGTTGAATATGGTGATTTCCGCGGCGAA